>NZ_JNJN01000024.1 GCF_000701665.1 Agathobaculum desmolans ATCC 43058
CTCCTTGTTAAGGAAGTGATGGTATTCCCGAATGGTCATGCCTATTATGTCTGCCCCAGATGTGGCATAACGCTGGAACGCGAGTTCGTGGCCTACTGTGACCGCTGCGGCCAGCACTTAGGTTGGAGAGGTTACAAGAAAGCCAAAGTCGTTTATCCTGACAGCCGTAAAAAAGTACATACCTGAAACAGCACACAAGGGTGGAGGCAAAACTCCACCCTTGTGCTTTTCTGAATTTCTATTTGACGCTTACGTATGGTTGGATACAGAGCCATCCCTACGGAAAGATAAGCATAGTCAGTTGGCCGTCATGTTGAGAAAATACGGATTTGTGGTTGAAACTGAAAACTTACCCACGTCCGAGGGAAAAAGAATGGATATAGCAGGCTTCATTGTTTTGACTAAATCGGATACGTCATCTCCTGACAGAAGTTTGCTCTCCTTTACATGTATTCCAGCTTCGTCACCGGTCAGCATGCGATGCAGCGAAATCCAGAACTGTGCGCCAAATGCCTCTACGGTGTGCAAAACCACGGCTGAATCGTCCTTCATCCGTTCACCGAACAGCATGTTGGCAACGGCAGCAACAAAAGAACGCTCTATTCCTGCAATCAGTGTGTTTGTTGCGCCTTCCCTTTCGCAAACCATCATTTGATACAGGACATTTCCATATGGAGAACCGCAGTACGTTTGATCAACGACATGTGTGTTGGTTTTGACATTAAGAGTAGCCGCAAACAGGGAGTCCAAGGTTTGTTCCAGAACGGAGATGTTTACATCCGGCTTTACAGGTGCTGCATGAACCCCCTTGCCGACGATTAGCATATCCGCTGTTGCAATGTGTTCAAGCAGCCAACCAATCCCATTGCCCAAGAAATCCCAAATATCATCCATGCTGCATGATCCGCTGTTCAGCATCTTTTGGTACTTTCCCATCTGAACGGATTGGAAGTCATCATGCTGCATCTCATGCAGCTCGTAGCCCTTAAACCCAATTTTTTTCATGTATGCTTCTTCTCGGGCAGCATGATAGTCAAAGTAACCATTTAAATAGTGCAGGCCTTCGCGCAGCACAAATATCTGTATTTTTTCATCATGTCCGCGAGAGCGCACCTTGTCATAAATCTGTGCGGCCACTGCGAAAAGTTTCTTGTGCTCTTCGTCAATTTCAGTTATGCCCGTGATATAGTTATCACTCCATCGAATCATTTTTTTAGTTCTCCTCGAAATAATTTTGAAGTTTATAGTTATCGAAAATCATGGTTCGCTCATGCGCTTCCATGTGCACAAGGTGTTTTCGCGGGCCGCAGCCTCACTCTGCCAGACGGTAGATCTCGAGGATCGCTTCGCGGTCCAGCGGGGTGTAGCTTTTGACCGGGCCGTTGACCGTGCGCAGGGTATTGTCCGCCAGTGCCTCGTAATCCGACGGGTGCAGCCCGAGCTGCTCCATGTGCACCGGCATGCCGATCTCTTCAAAAAAGCGCTTCATGGTCAGGATGCCTTCGCGGGCTGTCCGTTCGGGATGGGCAAAGTCCATTTCCACACCGAATACACGGTTGGCCAGCTGTGCAAAGCGCGGAATATCCTGCCGGTATTCATACAGCGCCCAAGCAGGGAACAGCACGGACAGACCCGCACCGTGGGCGATCGCATCGCGGTAAGCGGACAGCTCATGCTCGAGTTTATGCACCGGGAACAGGCGGCCGCGTCCGCAGCCGGTGTAATCGTTATGCGATACACTGCCCGCCCACATGAGCGAGGCGCGCGCCTCATAGTCATTCGGGTCGGCAATGGCGCGGCGGCCTGCATCGCGCACGGCGATCAGCAGCCCCTCGGCCAGACGGTCGGTGATATCGGTTTCGCCGCCCTGCGGGGTCAGGTAGCGCTCAAGGGTGTGCATCATAATATCCACGATGCCGCAGCCGGTTTGGAATTTGGAGACCGAAAAGGTGTTTTCCGGATTGAGGAAGCTGATGCGCGGCCGGTTGAGCTGGCTGGTGATGCCGCGTTTTTCGTGGGTGTCCTCATTGGTCAGCACGCAGGAGTTGCTGGTTTCCGAGCCGGAGGCAGCCAGCGTCAGCACGGTGGCAATCGGCAGAACACAGTCCGGAACGGCAGCGCCGCTGGCGAAATCCCATGGATCGCGGCCGGTGGCAGCGCCAAGGGCGATCGCCTTGGCGGAATCGATAACCGAGCCGCCGCCCACGGCCAGAATGCAGTCGATGCCCTCGCGGCGGCACAGCTCGATGCCGCGGCGCGCCATGGCAACCTTGGGGTTTGGCTCTACGCCGCCCAGTTCAACAAAGGTAAGGCCGGCAGCCGACAGACTGCTTTCCACCCGGTCGAGCAGGCCGGATGCACGGGCACTGGCACCGCCGAAATGCACCAGTACGCGGTGCGCGCCCAGTTCTGTCAGTTTTGAACCGATTTGTTCTTCAATATTGCGGCCGAAAACAACTTCGGTCGAGGTATGGATGGAAAAGTTCAGCATAGTGGTGAACGCCTGCCCTTCTTCAGTAATCGTATGGTGGGATAGCTGTCTGTTACCGGCCAAAAACCGCCGGTTTGCATAATATAACTATATTATACCTGTGCCCTTGCCAAAAGTCAAAAACTTCGGTAAAATAGAAACCACAGGGATGCAATGATGTAGGACAGAGGGGTTTTACTGCAATGTATTATGCGTATTCCGTCTGGCAGTGGGTGTTGGTTTTTTACCTGTACTGCTTTTTGGGCTGGTGCTTTGAATCCACGGTGGTTTCGGTCAGCCAGCGCCGGTGGGTTAACCGCGGTTTTCTGCGCGGGCCGATGCTGCCGATCTACGGCTTTGGCGCAACGATTTTACTGCACATTGCCCTGCCGCTGCGAGCGCATCCGGTGGCATTGTTTTTGGCCAGTATGGCTGCGGCAACGGTGTTCGAGTATCTGGTCGGTGTGTTGATGGAGACCCTGTTCAAGGTGAAATACTGGGATTATTCCACCCATCGGTTTCAGTTTCAAGGGCGCATCTGCCTGCAATCCTCCTTGTGCTGGGGGGCAATGGGTCTGCTGCTGACGCATTTTCTGCATCCGCCGCTGGAAAAGCTGGTGGTTGGGCTGCCGTTCTGGCTGCTGCTGGCGTTGGATGTGCTGCTGTCTGCCGCCTTCCTCAGCGATGTGGCGGTATCCGTGCGCACCGCACTTGATCTGGCGCGCGTGCTGGAAGAGCTGGATAAGCTGCGGGAGCAGGGCGCTGCGCTGCGGCAGCAGCTTTCCGAAACGGCAATGGTGCAGCTGACCAATCTGTCCTATCGGGTGGATGAGGCGCGCGGCGAATGGTCTGAACGGGTGGACGAGGCGCGCGGGCAGCTTGCCGGCCGTATGGAGGAAGCCCGCGAAGAATTGGCTGACCGCTGGGACGATGCATCCGAGCGCACCAAGGTGCAGCTGACCAATCTGTCCTATCGGGTGGATGAGGCGCGCAGTGAATGGACTGAACGCATGGATCATGCCTACGATCAGGTCACGGCAACCAAGGAGCAGCTTCTCGACCGTTTGGATGAGCTGCAGCGCCGCTTTGACGAGCGCGCGGACAGCCTGAGCCGCAGCCGCAAAAGCATGCTGCGCGGCAATCCGAGCGCACGCTCCAAACAGTATGATGATGTGCTGCAACGCCTGAAAAAGCATATGGATGCGCATAAGCGCGGCTGAAACTGCGCAAAATGCACAAAATGATGCAAAATGCCCGCGATATCCGCGTGCGTTTCGTCGGTTTTTTGCTTGCTAAAATGCGCGGTTTAGGTGTATATTAGTATTGTTCCCCAAAGCCCATCGGATGACTGGAATTTGGGTGCAGGATACAAGCAACCTTTTGAAGAGAAAGGCAGATATAAAATGAAAAGATTTGTTTATGCGGACAATGCGGCAACCACTCCGCTTTCCGAAACGGCGTTTGAGGCGATGAAGCCGTGGATGACCGAATATTTCGGCAACCCGTCTTCGCTGTACCGCATCGGCCGGGAGGCTAAAATGGCGCTGAATGAGGCGCGCACCACGGTCGGCAAGTGCCTGCATGCGGCAATGCCGGTTAACGAGGCGAATGATTACGCGCCGGGTGAGATCATCTTTACCGGCGGCGGTTCGCAGGCGGATAACCTTGCGATCCGCGGCTTTATGCACGGCCCCACGGCGCGCGGCCGCAAGCACCTGATTACCTCGAAAATCGAGCACCATGCGGTGCTGTATACCTGCGAGGCGCTGGAGAAGGAAGGTTTCCGCGTTACCTATCTGGATGTGGACGAGTACGGCCGCGTCGATCTGGAGCAGCTTAAGCGTGAACTGAGCGAGGATACCGCGCTTGTTTCCATCATGGCAGCCAACAACGAGATCGGCACGATCCAGCCGCTGCGTGAGATCGCTGCGCTGGCGCACGCGGTGGGCGCAAAGTTCCACACGGATGCGGTGCAGGCGGTCGGCCATATGCACATTGACGTACAGGAAATGGGAATTGACATGCTGTCGCTTTCCGCACATAAGTTCCGCGGCCCGCGCGGCACCGGTGTGCTGTATTTGAAAAAGGGCATCGCGCTCGAGCCGCTGGTATACGGCGGCGGACAGGAGCGCGGCCTGTGCTCGGGTACGGAGAATACCGCGGGCTGCATTGGTCTGGCAGCGGCGATGAAGGATGCCGTAGAAGGGCTGGACGAAAAGATGGGCTACGTGAAAAAGCTGACCGACCGTCTGGTTGCCGGCATCATGGAGCGTATCCCCTATACGCATTACACCGGCGATCCGGTGAACCGCCTGCCGGGTACGGCCTCGTTTGTATTCGAAGCGATCGAAGGTGAGGGTTTGATCCTGATGCTGGATAACATGGGCGTGTGCGGCTCGACCGGCTCGGCCTGCTCGACCGGCTCGCTCGATCCCTCGCACGTGCTGATGGCAATCGGTCTGCCGCACGAGATCGCGCACGGTTCTCTGCGCCTGACGCTGGGCGAGCAGAATACCGAGGAGGATGTGGATTATCTGATCGAAACCGTGGCTGATGTGGTTGCCACGCTGCGTTCGATGAGCCCGGTGTGGGAGAACGGCAAGCCCAACCTGACGGCGGCCTCCAACCTGCACGCATAAAGCCGGATTTTCCGTTTTCTATTTTTGATCTATACAGAGTAAGGAGCTTTTTATTATGCAATACAGTGAAAAGGTGCTTGACCACTTCACCCATCCGCGCAATGTTGGCGAGATTGAAAATGCCAACGGCGTGGGCGAGGTCGGCAACGCTAAGTGCGGCGATATCATGAAGATCTACCTCAAGGTGTCGGATGACGGTGTGATCGAGGATGTCAAGTTCAAAACCTTCGGCTGCGGCGCGGCGATTGCGACCAGCTCGATGGCGACCGAAATGGTCAAGGGCAAAACGCTTGAAGAGGCGCTCAAGCTGACCAACAAGGCGGTTGCAGAAGCATTGGACGGCCTGCCGCCGGTTAAGATGCACTGCTCGGTGCTGGCGGAAGAGGCGCTCCGCTCGGCGATCGCAGATTACTACAAGCGTCTGGGCAAGGACCCCACCGCGATCCTCGGCTGCGACATGGACTGCGCCGCCTGCCATCACGAGCACGACGGGCACGCGCATTAAGCGCCGTGCCATATGCATATCATATAGGGCAGATGAAAATCTGCCCTATTGGTATCTGTGTATCAAAATAATTGGAGGGCAGATCCTGTTCTGCCCCTTTTGGCATTGTATCATCCGCTGGAGCGGTGGGAAGGTAAACCATGACCGAAATAACTAAAAGTATAACTTATCTAAAAGAATACAAACGGTTGAAACAAGCGCTCGAGCAGGGCAAAACGCCTGTGCTGGCGGTGGGTCTGTCGGCCATCCACAAGGCGCATCTGGCGGCGGCGCTTGGGCTGGATACCGGCCGCCCTGTGCTGGTGCTGACCGATGACGACGCGGCGGCGGTGCGCTTTTCAGCCGATCTGCACGCCTTTGCGGAAAAAGAGGTGCTGACACTGCCGGCGCGCGAACTGGTTATGGCGGATGTGACCGGAGTGTCACGCGGTTATGAGCAGCGGCGGCTGGCGGCGCTCGAAGCCCTGCCTCGTATGCGGTTTGCGGTGGCATCCGTGCAGGCGGCGGCGCAGCGTACGCTGCCGCCCGAGGCATTGGCTGCGTCGGTGGTCACCCTTTCTGCCGGAGACACGGCGCCGCTGGAAGAGCTGACGCAAAAGCTGGTGCGCGCCGGATACGAGCGCTGCATTCAGGTGGAGGGCACGGGGCAGTTTTCCGTGCGCGGCGGCATTCTGGATGTATTCCCGCCGCAGGCGGCGCACCCGTACCGTATCGAGTTCTGGGATGACGAGATCGACTCGATCGCGTCGTTCGACGTTGGCAGCCAGCGGCGGTTGGAAAATACCGAAACGCTGCGCTGCCTGCCGTGCATGGAAACCCTGCCCCATCTGGCGCCGGGCGGCGCAAAGGGGTTGGCGAAAACCGTGCGCGGCCTGCTGAGTACCCGAAAAAAGAAGCATGCCGACCTTGCCGCGCATATCGAACGCGACGCAGAACGGCTGGAAGAGACCGGCACACTGCCTGCGGCGGATAAATACCTGCCGCTGGTTTATCCGAAGGCGGCGACCGCACTCGACTATCTGCCGGCGGATGCACTGGTGCTGATCGAGGACACGCCCCGTCTGCGGGATGCGGCGCGCGATTTCCACAGCCGGATCGCGGACGATGTGACCGCATTGCTCGAGCGCGGCGAAATGCCGCCCGGGCTGGAGGGCTATGCGCTGGATTTTGCCGGTTTGTGCCGCCTTCCGCAGCCCATTGTGCGGCTGGACAGCTTTTTGAACAATGTTCCCGAGCTGGCGCCCGCGCATCTGGAAAACTTTGCGGCAAACCAGATGAACGCTTACGGCGGCAATCTGGATATGGCGGCGGTGGATATTCGCGGCTACACCCAGCAGGGACGGGCGGTGGCCGTGGTGTGCGGCAGTGCGCTGCGCTGCCGGAATATGCTGGACGCGCTGACCGATGCCGGTCTGCACGCGGAGATCAGCGATCTGCTGCCGCGCGGCGGGCAGGTTTCCGTGCTGGAAGGTACACTGTCCGCGGGGTTTGAGTATCCCGATCTCGGTCTGGTCGTCATCACGGAGGGACAGGTGCTGGCGCGCCGCAAAAAGGTGCAGCCGAAAAAATCCAGCCGTGACCGTGTCAAGTCCTATACCGATCTGACCCCCGGCGATCTGGTGGTGCATGAGCACCACGGCATCGGCCGGTTTATCGGCATGGAGCGCATGACGGTGGACGGCGCGGAGCGTGATTTTGTCAAAATCGCGTTTGCGGGAACGGATTTTCTGTATGTTCCTGCGACCTCGCTCGATCTGATCTCCAAATACATCGGCGGGGGAGAACCCGAAAAGGTGCGGCTGAACAAGCTCGGCGGCGCGGACTGGTCGCGCTCCAAGCAGCGGGCCAAGGCGGCCGCCAAGGAGCTGGCCGAGGGTCTCATCAAGCTGTATGCCGAGCGGGCCAAGGTAAAGGGGTACGCTTTCCCTGCGGATGATGCGTGGCAGCGTGAGTTTGAGGATGCCTTCCCCTATGAGGAGACCGACGACCAGCTGCGCTGCATCGCGGAGATCAAAATGGATATGGAGTCTGACCGGCCGATGGACCGCCTGCTGTGCGGCGATGTGGGCTTCGGCAAAACCGAGGTTGCGCTGCGCGCCGTGATGAAGTGTGTGCTGGCGGGCAAGCAGGCGGCGATTTTGGTGCCGACCACCGTGCTGGCGCGGCAGCATTACCTGACCGCTTTGCAGCGGTTTCAGGGGCATCCGCTCAATATCGAGCTGCTGACCCGCTATAAAACCGGCTCGGAGCAGACCAAGATCCTGCAAAAGCTGGAGGCCGGTTCGGTCGATCTGGTGATCGGCACCCATAAGCTGTTTAATAAAAAAATCAAGTTTAAGGATCTCGGCCTGCTGGTGGTGGATGAGGAGCAGCGCTTCGGCGTTTCGCATAAGGAGACACTCAAGGAGTTAAGCAAGACTGTGGATGTGCTGACGCTGTCGGCAACCCCCATCCCGCGCACGCTGAATATGGCGCTGTCCGGTATTCGGGATATGTCCTCGATCGAGGAGCCGCCGCTCGACCGCCATCCGGTGCAGACCTTCGTGCTCGAACAGAACGACGGCGTGCTGCTCGACGCGATCCGGCGCGAGCTGGCGCGCGGCGGGCAGGTGTATTATCTGCACAACCGGGTGGAGAGCATTGAGCGCTGCGCCGCTCTGTGGCAGCAGCGCCTGCCTGACGCCCGTCTCGGCATTGTACACGGCAAAATGACGCAGAAGGAGATCGCCGCCGCCATGAACGCCATGGCTGAGGGCGAAATTGATATCCTGTTCTGCACGACCATCATCGAAACCGGCATTGACATCCCGAACGCCAATACCCTCATCATCGAGAATGCGGACCACATGGGTCTGGCGCAGCTGCACCAGATCCGCGGACGCGTAGGGCGTTCGTCGCGCCATGCGTTTGCCTACCTGTGCTACCGGCGCGGCAAGGCGCTTTCCGAGATCGCGCAGAAGCGCCTGTCCGCCATCCGTGAATTTGCCGCATTTGGTTCGGGCTTTAAGATCGCCATGCGCGATCTGGAGATCCGCGGCGCGGGCAATGTGCTGGGGCCCGAGCAGTCCGGACATATGATGAGCGTGGGGTATGACCTGTATCTCAAGCTGCTCGAAGAGGCCGTGCAGGAGGAAAAGGGCGAAACACCCAAGCCGCGCGTGGACTGCGCGGCCGAGCTGCTGCTCTCTGCCAACCTGCCGTCCGCTTATGTGCCGGATGCAGGCCAGCGGGTCGATCTGTACCGCCGCATCGCGCTCATCCGCACGGAAGAACAGAAGAGCGATATGCTCGACGAGCTGATCGACCGCTTCGGCGAGCCGCCCGCAGAGGCGGTAGCGCTGCTCGACATTGCGCTGCTGCGCAGTCAGGCAAGCGAACAGGGCATTTCGGAAATCAAGGAGAAGGATGGCCGTCTGCTGCTGACCTTTGCGCAGACCGACTTTGCCCGCCTGTCCGCCCTGTGCGGGGACGAGGCTTTCCGCGGGCGGCTGCTGCTGAACGCAGGCTCAACACCTTACCTGTCGCTGCGGCTGAACCGGGACGAAACGCCGCTCAACATGGCGGAAACGCTGGTCGGCAAGTACGCGCAGACCGCAAAAACTGTGCCGGTCGCTTGACTTTCCTTCATACTGCTGATATACTGGCAATGTAATATGGAAAGTATGCGAGGAAGCGGAAAGAGTAACCGTATCCCGCGCGGACAAGAGAGGTGCCCCATCGGCTGCAAGGGCGCTGCGCGCGGCGCGGTGAAGGTGCGTCCGCCGAGCATCGGGGTCAAACGCCCCGCGGGACACGCCCGTTACCGCGTATCCGAGTGATAAACAGGAGTGGAACCGCGACATTACGCCGCCTCTTTGGATAAAAGAGGCGGCTTTTTCATAAAATCAATCCAGTAAAGGAGTTTATCGTATGAAACTGTATAATACCCTGACCCGTCAGAAGGATGAGTTCGTGCCCATCACCCCGGGTGAAGTGAAAATGTATTCCTGCGGGCCGACCGTGTACAATTATTTCCACATCGGCAACGCGCGCCCGTTCATCATGTTCGATCTGCTGCGCCGTTACTTTGAGTACCGCGGCTATAAGGTGACGTTTGTGCAGAACTTCACCGATATCGACGATAAGGTCATTAACAAGGCCAATGAAGAAGGCGTGGATTTCAACGAGATCGCCGAGCGCTATATCAAGGAATACTACGTGGATGCAGAGGGGCTTGGCGTCGGCCGTGCGACGGTACACCCCCGTGCGACCGAAACGATGGACGCGATCATCAGCATCGTGCAGAAGCTGCTGGACAACGGCCATGCATATCTGGCGGAAAATGGCGATGTGTATTTCCGCACTAAGTCTTTCCCGGAGTACGGCAAGCTGTGCCATATGCCGATGGAAGAGCTGCAGGCCGGCGCGCGCATCTCGGTGGGCGAGGTCAAGGAAGACCCGATGGATTTTGCCGTTTGGAAAGCGGCAAAGCCCGGCGAGCCGGCTTGGGATACGCCGTGGGGCTCGAAGGGCCGTCCGGGTTGGCATATCGAATGCTCGGCGATGGCGTGCAAGTACCTCGGGGAAACGATCGACATCCACTCCGGCGGTCTGGATCTGATCTTCCCGCATCACGAAAACGAGATCGCCCAGTCCGAATCGGCAAACGGCAAGCCCTTTGCGCATTACTGGGTGCATAACGGATTTTTGACCATCGACAACGAGAAAATGTCCAAATCCAAGGGCAATTTCTTTATGGTGCGCGAGGCGGCGAAGGAGTTCGGTTATGAAACCATCCGCATGTTTATGCTGTCGGCGCATTACCGTTCCCCGCTCAACTACTCGGCGGAGAGTTTGGAGATGAACAAGGCGTCGCTGGCCCGCCTGTATGAGAGCCGCAATAACATGGAGTTCCGCATCGAAAAGGCGCAGGGCGACGCGATGACCGCAGAGGAAGCCGAAAAGCTCGAGGCGCTGACCGCGTACAAGCAGAAGTTCATCGACGCGATGGACGATGATATGAACACGGCGGACGCACTTTCCGCTATTTTCGAGCTGACGCGCGAGATCAACGGCTGGATGACCGCGCACGACGATGCGACGAAGGCCTTCCTGACCGCAGCGCACGACTTGTTCATGGAGCTGACCGGCGTGCTCAATATTGTGCAGAAGCGCGAGGATGCCAAGGATCCGGACGCAGATAAGATCGAAGCCCTGATCGCGCAGCGCGCGGCAGCGAAGAAGGAAAAGAATTTTGCGGAGGCTGACCGCATCCGCGGTGTGCTGGCGGATATGGGCGTCACGATCAAGGACACCCGTCAGGGCACGCAGTGGAGCCGCGCCTGATCGCCTGACGGCGGCAGTGCACATGGGAATGTTTTTTTCGTTTGTGTTTGGCGCAGTTCCAACACAGAGCGTTGGAAAGAACATGTTTTTGACAGCAGAAAGGACCGGCCGCTGGGCCGGTCTTAGCTTGTCGAAAGAGTCTTCGCGCGAGCAGCGCATATCTAATAGAAAATTGCAGCAAGCTGCAATTTTCATAAAAACCCGCGACCGGTGCGTGGGTTTTTATACAAGACGACGGAGAATTGTGCCCAAAGGGCGCGATTCGCAGTCGCTAATTCGATCGAAAGCGTGGTTTCGATCGAGAGACTGTTCGAAAAACAAAGTTTTCCGACAGTCTCAGACCGGCCGCTGGGCCGGTCTTTGCTTGCGCGAAACGAAGTACAAAATATAGGAGTATCCGGATGGTAACACTTGGTATCATGCTGGCCGGAATCGCTGTGGGGCGTTTTTTTCCGGAGCGGCATAAGGCAAAAAATGAATGGGCGCAGCTTGCGTTCACCCTGCTGCTGATTTTTTCCATGGGTGTCGGGCTGGGGCAGCGCGAGGGCTTTTTTTCCGAACTGGCTGTGCTCGGCCTGCGGAGCTTTCTGCTGTTTTTGCTGCCCACACTGTGCTCGGTGGCGGTGGTGTATGTGCTGACCCGCTGCTGCATGGGGGAAGGGGCTGCTGTCCGTGAAACGGCAGGAGGCCGTCAGGAATCCGCACCGGTGCAGATGGGCAGCGACCCGATGGTGTTTTTTGCGCTGGGCGCACTGCTGCTGGGCGTGGTGTGCGGGGCGTTTCCCGCCTGCGCGGCGGTGCTGTCGCCGCTGACCGCGCATACACAATGGCTGCTGTATGCGCTGATGTTCTCGGTGGGCGTCAGCGTGGGTCTGCGCCGCGGCCTGCTGGAGAGTATCCGCAAATACCATATGCGCATTTTGGTCATCCCCTGCGGTATCATTGCCGGTTCGCTGCTCGGCGGGCTGCTGTGCGGGCTGTTGATGGCGTATCCGGTCAATCAGACGGTTTCGGTTGCGGCAGGTCTGGGCTGGTACAGCCTTGCCGGCGTATCCATCGGCAATCTGGCCGGTGCCGAGCTGGGCAGCATTGCGTTTTTGAGCAACCTGATGCGGGAGATCGGGGCGTTTTTCATGATCCCCTATCTGGCGCGGCGGCTGAATTATTTCACCTGTATCGCGCCTGCGGCGGCAACCAGCGAGGATACCACCCTGCCCATGCTCATCCGCCATACCAACGAGGAGACTGTGGTGTTTGCCGTGATCAACGGAATTTTGTGTTCGGCTGCGGTGCCCGTGCTGATCGCCCTGTGCTACTGACAGATTGCCGGAAAAACAAACCTTTCGACAGTCTCTCGATCAAAACCACGTTTTCGATCGAAAATGCCGCTGTCTGCGCGCGTTTTTCAGGCACACTTGCCAGCGGTTTGAATAAAAACCGAGATACATGCTCCCGGTTTTTATGGGCATCGCGGCTTGCCGCAATGCCCTATTTTATGCGCGCTGCCGCGCGTATTGTTCACACGCAATAACAAAATACGTTTTCGACAGACAACAAACGGCTGCCTGATATACAGGCAGCCGTTTGTTGCAGGTTTCATTTTTACCGGGAAATGACCTGATCGCGCGCCGGGCCGACACCCAGCATGGTGATCGGGCAGTCGATGATGCGCTCCAGCTCACGGATGTAGCTCTGCACCGTCTGCGGCAGTGCATCGAACGAGCGGCAATCCGTGATATCCTCGTCAAAGCCGTCGAACTCCTCATAGACCGGCTCGCAATCGACCAGATCCATAAAATTTGCCGGGAATTCCGTGACGGTTTCCCCGTTTTTCAGCTTGTAAGCTACGCAGACCTTGAGCTTGTCCAGCCCGCGCAGCGGATCGATTTTGTTGATGACCGCTTCGGTCAGGCCGTTCACACGCACCGCATAGCGGGCTACCACTGCGTCAAACCAGCCGGTGCGGCGCGGACGGCCGGTCACCGTGCCGAATTCGCCGCCGGCCTTGCGGATGTAATCGCCGGTTTCGTCGAACAGCTCGGTCGGGAACGGGCCTTCGCCCACACGGGTGGTGTAGGATTTGAAAATGCCCATGATGCTGCTGACCGCGGTCGGTCCCACGCCCGAGCCGATGCAGCAGCCGCCGGATACCGGATGGGACGAGGTGACGAACGGATAGGTGCCCATATCCAGATCGAGCAGCGTGCCCTGCGCACCCTCGAACAGCACTTCCTTGCCGGCCTTGACTGCTTCATAGGTCATCACCGAGGTATCGCGCACCATGGGGCGCAGGCGGTCGGCATAGGTGCGGTATTCCGCGATGACAGCTTCCGCGTCGATCGGCTGACCGCCGTATACGCCGGTGATCACGCGGTTTTTGCGGGCGCAGGTTTCGCGGATGACGGTTTCAAAGCGGTCGGCGTCCACAAAGTCGTGCATCCGGATGCCGCTGCGCTCGGATTTATCCATATAGGTAGGGCCGATGCCCTTTTTGGTCGTGCCGATAGCGGTGCCTTCTTTGGCTTTTTCCGCCTCGCTCAGCGCGTCCAGCTCCAGATGCCAGGGCATGATGCAGTGGCAGCGTGCATCGATAAAGAGTTTATCGGTCGAGATGCCCTTTTCGTGCAGGCCGTCGATCTCACCCAGCACGGCCTTGGGGTTGACCACCACGCCCGGCCCGATAATATTGACGCAGTCCGGATACAGGATGCCCGAGGGGATGAGCTGCAGCTTGTATTTTTCTCCGCCGGCCACAACCGTGTGACCCGCGTTGTTGCCGCCCTGGCTGCGCACGATCAGATCGGCCTTGCCCGCGAAAATATCAATAAACTTACCCTTGCCTTCGTCGCCCCACTGGGCGCCGAGGATTATCTTACCTGGCATAGGATTCCTTCCTTTCTACACTTGGGACATACAATATGCATGTCATACATAAGAAGTATAGCATAACCGGTGCGCGGATACAATCCCAAAATGCGGGGAACGGCGGGAAAACCGGCAAAATTCCGTCTTGTACGGCTATGCCGGGCGCGGTATAATAAAATCAGAATTCTATCCGTAAAAGGGGAAGCAACATGCACTATCTGGATAATGCGGCAACGACCCGCGTGCTGCCCGAGGCGGCGGAGGCTGCGGTACATGCCATGTGTACCTGCTTTGGCAACCCATCGAGCCTGCACCGTATGGGGATCGAAGCGTCGCATCTGCTGGAGGAGAGCCGCAAAACCGTAGCGGCGGCGCTCGGCTGTCTGCCGGAGGAAACCTATTTTACCTCCTGCGGCACGGAAAGCACGAACATCAGCCTGCGCGGGGCGGCGCATCTGCACCGGCATAAAAAGGGACGGATCATCACCACGGAGATCGAGCACGCGGCAACAGCCAATACGGCACGTCAGCTTGCCGCCGAGGGGTTCGAGGTGCTGTTCCTTGCGCCGGATGCCGGTGGGCATATTACGCCGGACGCGCTGGAAGCCGCACTGACAGGGGATACCGTGCTGCTGTCCTGCCAGCTGGTCAACAACGAGATCGGCACGGTGCAGCCCGTGGCGGAGCTGGGGGCGCGGCTCAAGGCCAAAGCGCCGGAGGCGCTGTTCCATATCGACGCGGTGCAGGGTCTTGCCCGCGTGCCGCTCACGCCGAAAAAGTGGAACTGCGACCTGATGAGCGTATCCGGTCATAAAATCGGCGCGCCCAAGGGCATTGGTGCGCTGTATGTGAAAAAAGGTCTGCGTCTGCCGCCGCTGATGCAGGGCGGCGGGCAGGAAAAGGGGCTGCGGCCGGGTACGGAAGCACTGCCAAACATTGCGGCGTTTGCCAAGGCGTGCGAGGTCCGCATGGCGCAGTTTGAGGCGGATTACGCCCATGTAGAGCAGCTTGCGGCCTACCTGCGGGAGAAAGTGCAGACGGAGCTGCCGGACACTGCGTTCAATGGTGCGGGCGATATCCCGCATGTGGTCAACCTGTCCCTGCCCGGATGCAAGAGCGAGGTCATGCTGCGCGTGCTCGAGGGGGATGAGGTGTATGTCTCGAGCGGGTCTGCCTGCTCCAAGGGCAAGCAGAGCGGGGTGCTCCGCGCCCTCGGCCTGCCCAAGACGCGCACGGACAGCGCTATCCGTGTGTCATTTGCCCCGTTCAACACAAAAGAGGATGTGGACGCGTTTATCGCAGCGGCACGGAAAGGCGTAAAGATGCTGCGGCGGTAATGCGTGCGTTACAGACAGGGCTTCACCGCCCATCTGCCCGAAGCAATCAGAAGGGCAGGCTGCATCCTGCAGGGGGGGCGGCGGATTGCACGCAGGAAGAAATGAACAACACCATGCAGGCGCATGCCGCCTGCTGAAATAAAGGAGACATTATGAAAGAAGTATTGCTGCTCAAGTGCGGTGAGATCGTGCTCAAGGGTCTCAACCGCAAAACCTTTGAGGACCGCCTGCTCAAAAACCTGTCGCGGCGTATGAAGCATGTGGCGGACTGCGAAATTTCCATGCGGCAGTCGGTCGTATATGTGAAGGTGCCTGAGGAGGCCGACGCCGACGCGGTGATGGACTGCGCGCGTCATGTGTTCGGCTTTGCCACCATCTCACGTGCGGCGGTCTGCCCGGAAAAGACGCTTGAGAGCGTGGTTGAAACCGCGCGCACCTATCTGGCGGCACGGTTCGCGCAGGCGCGCACTTTTAAGGTGGAAACCAAGCGCGGGGACAAAAAGTTCCCGCTCACCTCGACCGAGATCAGCCAGCGTGTCGGCGGCGAGCTGGCCGACCTGTTTCCGGCAGTCCGGCCGGATATGCATCACCCTGATCTGACCGTGCATGTGGAGATGCGAGAAAAATACGCCTTTGCCCACGCCGGTCCGGAGCCGGGCGCGGGCGGCATGCCGATCGGCTCAAACGGACGCGCGGCGCTGCTGCTTTCGGGCGGCATCGATTCGCCCGTGGCAGGCTGGATGATGGCCAAACGCGGGCTGGAGCTGGTGGGCGTCCATTTCTTCAGCTATCCGTACACTTCGGAGCGCGCCAAGGAAAAGGTACTCGAGCTGGGCCGCAAGCTGACTGCGTGGTGCGGCCGCATGAGTGTGATGGTTGTGCCGTTCACCAAAATTCAGGAGGAGATCCGCGAAAAATGCCATGAGGAGCTGTTCACGCTCATCATGCGGCGGTTTATGATGCGCATTGCCGAGCGGGTCGCGGTGGAATACGGCTGCGGTGCGCTCATCACGGGCGAGTCGCTCGGCCAGGTTGCCAGCCAGACCATGCCCGCCATGGCGGTAACCGGCGCGGTGTGCGGGCTGCCTGTGTTCCGTCCCTGCATCGGTATGGATAAGGAGGAGATCGTGCGCATCGCGCGGCAGATCGATACCTTTGAAACCTCCATCCTCCCTTATGAGGACTGCTGCACGGTGTTCACCCCCAAGCATCCCAACACCAAGCCCAAGATGCCCAAGATCCTCGAGGCGGAGAGCCATCTGGACGTTGACGCGCTGGTAGAGGAAGCTGTTGCGGGCGTGGAGATTATTCACTTGCCGTAAACGGCTATAGGGGGGACGCTGTCCCCCCTATATACGAAAAAAGTTCCGGAGAAACTTTTTTCGATACCCCCCTCGCCTTTGCAGCCAAAGGCGGTCGCGCTGTCGCAGCGCGGGTCGGGGTATCAAACCGCGGCAAAGCTGCGGTTTGATGGAGAATGGAAATGCGGCGCGCTGCGCGCGCAAAGGCATGTGACGGTTTTCACAGAGCCGCCCGGCTGCACATGCGGACAGAGAGGGCGGCTGCCGCCCCGAGGGGGATGGCTGCCAACGCAGCCAAGCAATTTAATCCACTGGGAGGAATACCATTATGAACGCAGAACTGATCGCCGTCGGCACGGAAATTTTGCTGGGTGACATTGTCAATACGGATGCGCAGCTCATCTCGCAGGGGCTGAGCGAGCTGGGCATCAATGTTTTTTATCAGACGGTTGTCGGCGATAATCCGGCGCGCCTGCGCCATGTGGTGGAGACCGCGCGCGACCGCGCGGATATCATCATCACCACGGGCGGTCTCGGGCCGACGCTGGACGATTTGACCAAGGAAACACTGGCATCGGTGTTCGGCAAGAAAATGGCGCTGCATCAGCCCTCGCTTGACCGCATCCGTGATTTTTTCCAGACCATCGGCAAGCCGATGACGCCGAACAACGAAAAGCAGGCATGGCTGCCCGAGGGCTGCACGGTGTTTGTCAACGAATGGGGCACTGCGCCCGGCTGTGCGTTTGAGGCGTACGGCAAGCATGTGCTCATGCTGCCCGGCCCCCCGCGTGAGTGCAATCCCATGTGGAAGGAATGCGCGATGCCTTACCTGTACAAGCTTGCAGGCGGCTGCATTGTGTCGCACAACATTCGGGTGTTTGGTCTGGGCGAAAGCAATATGGAGACCATTCTGCACGATATGATGGCGCGCAGCACCAACCCGACCATTGCGCCTTATGCCAAAACCTCCGAGTGCTTTGCCCGCGTGACCGCCAAGGCAGATACGCCGGAGCAGTGCGAGGCCATGCTCGCCCCCGTGGTGGACGAGATCGTTTCTCTGCTGGGCGAGGATGTGTACGGCGTGGATGTGGATTCGCTGGAGCAGGTGGTGGGCGACGGGCTGCGGCAGCGCGGCCTGACCCTTGCCGTGGCGGAAAGCTGCACAGGCGGATTGCTGTCCAAGCGCATCACCGATGTGCCCGGCTGTTCGGATTATTACCTTGGCGGCGTGTGCTCGTATGCCAACGAGGTGAAGATGGGCGTTTTGGGCGTGCAGAAGGAGACGCTCGATACAGCCGGCGCGGTATCGCCCGAGGTAGCCGGGCAGATGGCTGTGGGCGTGGCAAAGGCGCTTGGCGCGGATGTGGGCGTCGGTATCACGGGCGTGGCAGGCCCGGGCGGTGGCACGGAGGAAAAGCCGGTCGGTCTGGTCTACATCAGCGTGTGGCACGCGGGACGGCACGTGACCCGCAGGATGCAGTCCATGAACGGGCGCGACCGGGTGCGGATGCAGGCGGCTTCTACCGCATTGGATATGATTCGCCGGCATATTTTGTAAACAAAACCACGACATTTTGTATGTTATCTTTTCATTTCCAGTCAAAACCTGTGTAAAGCAGACAAAAAGATTATCAAAAAAGTCCAGCAATTGTGTGAAATTGCTGGACTTTTTCTTTCCTATGATGTATACTATACCCAACTAAAGTGAGAGGTGTCCGCCCGAAACGGGCAATCATGCACAGGAGGATGGAAAAATCTCGCAGTTCAGCCGTGTTTCGGCAGTGAAAAAGGGAGAGATGCGATATGAAGAAACGATCCGCAGCGCCGGCCTGCGAAAAGCGAAGCCAGCTTTTTTATTCCGGCAGGGACTGCCGCGCGTATGACTACATGGGCGCGCATCCCGCGGAGCAGGATGGCGAAGCCGGTTATCTGTTCCGTGTGTACGCGCCGGAAGCCGAAAAGGTATCGGTCATGGGCGAATTCAACGGCTGGAACCGCGATGTGCACTACATGGAGCGGGACGAGCAGGGCATCTGGGAAGTGTTTGTTCCCCATATCGCGGAGTATGCGGCATATAAATACAGCGTGTGGGCCAAATCCGGCGATGTATTTGACAAGTCCGACCCGTACGGCTTCCATTCCGAGACCCGGCCGGGCAACGCTTCCAAGGTATACGATCTGGAAGGGTATGAGTGGAACGACGCAGGCTGGCTGGAATGGCGCCGGGATCATCTGCCCTATGCCAACCCGGTGAATATTTACGAGTGCCATCTCGGCTCGTGGAAAATGCACGAGGACGGCAACTTCTACTCCTACCGCCAGTTGGCGGACGAGCTGGTGCCCTACGTAAAGGAGATGGGCTATACCCATATCGAGTTTATGCCGCTGACCGAATACCCGTTTGACGGCTCGTGGGGTTATCAGGTGATCGGCTACTTTGCCGCCACCAGCCGCTACGGCACGCCCAAGGATCTGATGTATCTGGTGGATAAGGCGCATCAGGCCGGCCTGGGCGTTATCATGGACTGGGTGCCCGCGCACTTCCCCAAGGACGGCTGCGGTCTGGTCGAGTTTGACGGCTCGCACCTGTATGAATATGCCGATCCGCTCAAGATGGAGCATAAGGAATGGGGCACGCGCGTGTTTGACTACGGCAAGGTATCCACCCGAAACCTGCTGTTCTCTTCCGCGATGTTTTGGATCGAAAAATTCCATATGGACGGCCTGCGCGTGGACGCGGTCGCTTCCATGCTGTATCTGGACTACAACCGCCAGCACGAGTGGCGGCCGAATATCCACGGCGGGCGGGAAAATCTTGAGGCGATCGACTTTTTGCGCCTGCTCAATGAGTATATCCTGACCGACCATCCGGACGTGATGATGATTGCAGAGGAGTCTACCGCATGGCCGATGGTCACTAAGCCGGGATACGACGGCGGCTTGGGCTTCAACTTCAAGTGGAACATGGGCTGGATGAACGATATGCTGTGCTACTGTTCGGCGGATCCGTTTTTCCGCAAGGATATGCACGACAAGATCACCTTCTCGTTCATGTATGCCTTCTCGGAAAATTACATCCTGCCGCTCTCGCATGACGAGGTCGTGCACGGCAAATGCTCGCTGATCGGCAAAATGCCGCCCCCGTATGAAAACCAGTTTGGCGGCCTGCGCGCGCTGTACGGCTATATGACCGCGCACCCCGGCAAAAAAATGCTGTTTATGGGCGGGGAGTTCGCACAGTTCTCCGAATGGGCATATCAGCGCGGGCTGGACTGGATGCTGCTGGATTATCCGGCACATAAGCAGATGCAGAACTATGTAAAGGCGCTTAACCACTTCTATCTGGAAACGCCGCAGCTCTGGGAGCAGGATACCGACTGGCGCGGCTTTGAGTGGATCAGCCATGAGGATAACCGGAACAATATTATCGCCTTCCGCCGCGTAGCCAAGGATGGCAGCGATGTGATCGTGGTGGTCAACTTCTCGCCCGAGGTGCAGGAGGAATACCGCATCGGCGTGCCGTTTGCCGGAACGTATGAGGAGATCTTCACATCGGATAAGGCGGAGTTCGGCGGCGGCGGTCTGTCCAACGGCAAAGTGCGGACCGACAGCAAAAAGCCCCTGCATGGGCAGGAGCAGTCCATCAGCATCAAGATCCCGCGGTTCGGCGTGCTGTTCTTCAAGGGCAAGCCGCGCGCCAAGCGCCGCACCAAGGAGGAAATCGCAGCCGCTAAAAAACTGGCAGAGGGAAAAACCGCAAAAAAATCATCCCGCGCTGCGGCAAAGTCCGGTTCCAAAGCAGTAGCGAAAACCGGAACCCGGGCGGTTGCGCAGCGGACAGCAAAGGATATTGTTAAAACCGGTGAAAAAGCGGTCGCAGCGACCGGTGAAAGAGCAGTAACCAATGTCGGTACAAAAGCTGTGGCAAAAACCGGCGAAAAGGCGGTGACACAGACCGGCACGAAGGCGGTGGTTAAAAAAGACAGCGCAGATTAACAACTGTAACCGAGGGGAAATGCCGGAAACGGCGTCTAATATCGTGTGAACCGTAAAAGGAGAGTAATAATCAATGTATCGGAAAAAAGAATGCGTGGCAATGCTGCTCGCAGGCGGTCAGGGCAGCCGCCTGTACGTGCTGACAAAAAATGTCGCCAAACCTGCCGTGCCGTTTGGCGGTAAGTACCGCATCATCGATTTCCCGCTGTCCAACTGCATCAACTCCGGCATCGATACGGTTGGTGTGCTGACCCAGTACGAGCCGCATGTGCTGAACGCCTATATCGGCTCAGGCCAGACGTGGGATCTGGACCGCCTGCGCGGCGGCGTATACGTGCTGCCGCCTTACCAGAAGGGCAAGGCGGCCGAGTGGTACAAGGGTACGGCCAACGCCATTTTCCAGAATATCGCGTTTATCGACGAGTACGATCCGGAATATGTGCTCATCCTGTCGGGCGACCATATCTACAAGATGGATTACAACAAGATGCTGCAGCAGCATAAGGAGACCGGCGCGGATGCTACCATCGCCGTGCTCGATGTGCCGCTGAGCGAGGCGTCCCGCTTCGGCATTATGAACTGCAAGCCGGACGGCACCATTTACGAGTTTGAGGAAAAGCCCAAGCAGCCCAAGTCCACCTTGGCTTCCATGGGTATTTACATCTTCTCCTGGAAGAAGCTGCGTGCATATCTGACCGAGGATGAGGCCAACCCCAAGTCCTCCAACGATTTCGGCAAGGATATCATTCCGGCGATGTTGAACAACGGCGAAAAGCTGGTTTCTTACCGGTTCGAGGGCTACTGGAAGGACGTTGGTACGATCGAAAGCCTGTGGGAAGCCAATATGGATCTGCTTTCCCCGAATTCCGGCCTGAAGCTGTCGGATGATTCGTGGAAGATCTACGGCCGCACCACCGGTTCCCCCCCGCATTTTACCGCGAAGGATGCGGTTGTCAAGCACACCCTGCTCTCCGAGGGCTGTGAGATCGCCGGTGATGTTTCCGAATCCGTGCTGTTCTCGGATGTCCGGATCGCCAAGGGCGCCAAGGTGGAATACTCCATCCTGATGCCGGGCGCCGTGGTGGAGGAAGGCGCGACCGTGCGCTACTCGATCGTGGCGGAAAAGGCTGTGATCGCCAAGGGCGCAACGGTAGGCGGCAGCCCGTCGGACGGCGATGTGGATAAGTGGGGCGTAGCAGTGGTGGCAGAAGGCGTTCGCATCGGCGAAGGCGCGGTGCTGCCCGCGAAGGCAATGGCAGACGAAGACCTGCCGGACGTAAAGTAAGGGGGCGCGCATGTTGAAGAGCGTATTGGGTATTATTATTGCTTTTGATAACGACAACGATCTCCGCGAGATCACCGAGCACCGCACGGTAGGCGCGGTGCAGTGGGGCGGAAGATACCGCATCATTGACTTTATGCTGTCCAACATGGTA
The DNA here is from genome assembly GCF_000701665.1 of Agathobaculum desmolans ATCC 43058. GTDB lineage: Bacteria > Bacillota > Clostridia > Oscillospirales > Butyricicoccaceae > Agathobaculum > Agathobaculum desmolans. The sequence goes on from NZ_JNJN01000024.1 coordinate 21,875, forward strand.
AACAGCGGCATCTACCGCGTGGGCGTGCTGATGAAGGATAAGTACCAGTCCCTGATCGACCATATCGGCAATGCAAAGGATTGGGATCTGTCCCGAAAGAATTCAGGCGTGACCCTGCTGCCGCCGTATTCCTATTCCCAAAAGGCTTCCCCGCTGGTAACCGGCGAGTACCGCGGCAAGATCGATGCGCTGGCCGGCGCGGTCGACTTCCTGCAGAAGAACAAGGCGGATTACGTGGTTGTGGCGGACGGCGATATCGTTGCCAATATCCCGCTGGACGAAGTGGTTGAACGCCATGAGAAATCCGGCGCGGATCTGACCATGGTATGTGTGAAAAAACATAAGGATTCTCCCTTTGGTACATATGTGGAGCTCAACCGCAAAAAGGAAGCGGTGGATATCCGCGTGGGTGACTCCAACGAGGGCAAGTGCAAGCACGAGTCGCTCGGCGTTTACGTGATGAGCCGCCAGTATCTGATCCATATGCTGTCCGAGTGCGTTACGCATAACTGCATCCACTTTGAGCGCGAGTTCCTCTCCCGTGCGCTGATCGACGGTACCGTGGCCGGCTACCTGTTCAATGAATATGCGATGAAGGTCGAGGACACAGCGGACTATTTCCGTTCCAACATGGATATGCTGGATAAGGAGGTGCGCAACGAGGTGTTCAAGCGCACCCGTCCGATCCTGACCCGCATTAAAGATGAATCCCCTGCATATTACGGCGATAAGGCCGTGGTGGAGGACAGCCTGATCGCGGACGGCTGCACGATCGAAGGCCATGTGCAGAACTGCGTGCTGTTCCGCGACGTGGTTGTGGAAAAGGGCGCCGAGGTCAAGGACTGCATTATCATGGAGGGCGGCCGCATCCTGTCCGAGGCTTCGCTGCGCCATGTAATCACCGACCGCAATGTGGTGATCCGTAACGGACGCACCATGATGGGGCATGAAAATTACCCCATCACGATCGCCAAGAATGCGACTGTGTGATAAAAATACGTAAAATTCCTTGCAAATAGGCTAAAACGAACCTGCAAAGAGAAAAATGTTCGTGAAAAATCCCTATATTGCGGGAAGCGAGAATTTAGTATAATAAGAACGTAACGGTGCGGAGGCGGAAAACCCGCTTCCGCATCTGCCAGTCGGGAGGATCGGCTCTTATGAAAATCATGTACGTTACCAGCGAATGCGCCCCCTTCGTTAAAACCGGCGGTTTGGGCGATGTGGCCGGCTCGCTGCCAAAGGCGCTGGCCGCCAAGGGACACGATGTGCGCGTGTTCTGCCCGCTGTATTCGGCGATCAGTCAGGAGTGGCGCGAGAAGTTCTATTACCTTAAAAACGCCTATGTCCGTTTGGGCTGGCGCAATCAGTACTGCGGTGTGTTCCGCTATGAAGCGGACGGCGTGACCTATTATTTTATTGATAACGAGTATTACTTCTCCCGCAGCCAGGTCTATGGGGAATATGACGACGCAGAACGCTTCGCCTATTATTCCAAGGCTGTGCTGGAGGTGCTGCCCGATCTGGACTGGAAGCCGGATGTCATCAACTGCAACGATTGGCAGACCGCGCTCGTGCCGGTGTATTACAACCTGATGTTCTCTGCGCGGCCTTTCTATGAGAATATCAAAACTGTATTTACCATTCACAATATCCAGTATCAGGGGCGCTACGGCCGCGAGATCCTTGAGTATGTGCTCGGCATCGACGATGCACACTTCCGCTCGGGCTTTATGGCGATGGACGGCGACGTAAACCTGATGAAGGCGGCGGTCGTGGCGTCCACAGCGGTCACTACGGTATCGCCCACCTATGCGGGCGAGATCCAGACCGAGTTTTACGGCTACCGTTTGGACAGCGTGCTGCGCATGAACAGCTATAAGCTGCACGGCATCCTTAACGGTATCGATATGGATGCGTTTGATCCGCAGACCGATCCCAAGCTGTTCAAAAACTACGGCCCCAAGGATCCGGAGGGCAAAAAGGTCAACAAGCTGGAGCTGCTCAAGCTGTGCGGGCTGGAGGGCGACGAGAATACGCCGGTAATCGGTATGGTCACCCGCTTTGTGGATCAGAAGGGTCTGGATCTGATCGAAGCGGTGCTGCACGATATCCTGTCGGATGATGTGCGCCTGATCGTGCTCGGCAAGGGCGACTGGCGCTATGAGCAGATGTTTTTGGAGGCCAAGCGCCGCTATCCGAACAATATTTCCGCGTCCATCATGTTCTCGGGCGATTTGGCCAACCGCATTTATGCCGGCTCGGATATGTTCCTGATGCCGTCCAAGTTTGAACCGTGCGGTTTGGCGCAGATGATCGCGCTGCGCTACGGCACGATCCCGATTGTGCGTGAAACCGGCGGCTTGAAGGATACCGTGCACGCATTCGTCGATTATGCGGGCACCGGCAACGGCTTTACCTTTGCCAGCTACAATGCACACGATATGCTGCATGTTATCCGCGAAGCCTGCGGCGTGTTCCGCTACAACAAACCTGCATGGAACAAGCTGATGATGCAGGGAATGAACAGCGATTTCAGCTGGGGCAGCTCGGCTGATAAATATATTGAGGTTTATCATACCGCACTGGGTTGGTAAACCGGCGCAAAGCAATTTAACGTGAGGAGAAAAGAAATACCATGCCAAAGTATCAGTACACAAAAACCGCTTTGAAGGAAGCGATCGCAGGCAAGCTGCAGCGCCATTTCGGCCGCGAGGTTGCCGATGCTTCCAAGGAACAGGTTTACGAAGCCTGCGCCCTCGTCGTACGCGACGCCCTGACCGAGCATATGATCGAGACGCAGAACGAAGTTGAAAAGAACGGAGAGCGGCAGGTGCACTACCTGTGCATGGAATTTCTGGTCGGCCGCAGCCTGCGCAACAATGCCTATAACCTCGGCATTCTGCCGGCGATGACCGAAGCACTGAAGGAAATGGGCTACGAGATGGCCGATATCTTTGAGGAAGAGGCCGACCCCGGTCTCGGCAACGGCGGTCTGGGCCGTCTGGCGGCCTGCTATATGGACGGCATGGCCACCACCGGCGTGCGCGGCACGGGCTACTCCATCCGCTATGAGCACGGCATTTTCAAGCAGAAGATCGAGGACGGCAAGCAGGTCGAGCTGCCGGATTCCTGGCTGGCATCGGGCGATGTGTGGCACATCCCTGCGATGGATGACACCCGCGAGGTCAAAATCGGCGGCACGGTGGACAGCTACTTTGATGAAAGCGGCAAGCTGGTCGTCAAGTACCACGATTATACGCCGGTGCTCGCGGTGCCGTATGATATGCCGGTTTCCGGCTATGATACCGACAATGTCGCTACCCTGCGCCTGTGGGAGGCCAGAAGCCCGATCGCGCTGGATATGAAGCTGTTCTCTTCGGGCGAATACCTCAAGGCGCTGGAAAAGCACGCGATGGCGGAAACTATCTCGATGGTGCTCTACCCCGAGGATAATCACCGCGAGGGCCAGTCCCTGCGCCTCAAGCAGCAGTACTTCCTTGTTTCTGCTACCTTGCAGGACATCTGCGCCAAGCACAAGGCCAAGTACGGCACGCTGGAGAATTTTGCGCACAAGCATGTGCTGCACATCAACGATACCCACCCGACGCTGGTCATCCCCGAGCTGATGCGCATCCTGATGGACGAGAACGATATGAGCTGGGAGAATGCGTGGAATATCACCAGCCAGTCGGTTGCGTATACCAACCACACGGTTATGCCGGAGGCGTTGGAGTGCTGGCCGGTATCGCTGCTGCAGGAGCTGATGCCCCGCGTCATGCAGATCATCTACGAAATCAACGAGCGCTTCTGCAAGGAGCTGTGGAGCTACTTCCCGAATGATTTCCAGAAGATCTCCAAGCTCGCCATCGTGGCGGACGGTACGGTCCGCATGGCGCATCTGGCGATTGCCGGCTCGTTCTCGATCAACGGCGTATCCGCGCTGCATTCCGAGATCCTTAAGAACCGTGTATTCAATGATTTCTATAAGATTTACTCTTCCAAGTTCTGCAATGTGACCAACGGCATTGCGCACCGCCGCTGGCTGTGCGAGGCCAACCCCGCACTGGCAGAGCTGATCGAAAGCAAGATCGGCAAGGGCTACCGCAAGCACCCGTCCGAGCTGCAGGTGCTGGCCAACTACGGCAGCGATACCGCCCTGCTCGCGCGTCTGGGTGAGATCAAGCGCGACAATAAGCAGCGTTTGGCCGATTATATCAAGGAGCATAACGGCATCGAGGTCAATATGGACTCGATCTTTGACGTACAGGTGAAGCGCCTGCATGAGTACAAGCGCCAGATGCTCAACATCCTGCACATTATTTCGCTGTACCATAAGCTCAAGGAAAACCCGCACATGCCGTTTGTGCCGCGCACCTTTATTTTCGGTTCCAAGGCGGCGCCGGGCTATGCGGTGGCGAAAAAGACCATTCAGCTCATCAACTCCCTGTCCAACCTGATCAACAACGATCCGGATATCGGCGATAAGCTCAAGGTTGTGTTCATTGAGGATTATAAGGTTTCTCTGGCGGAGATGATCATGCCGGCGGCCGAGGTTTCCGAGCAGATCTCGATTGCGGGCAAGGAAGCTTCCGGTACGGGCAACATGAAGTTCATGATGAACGGCGCGCTCACCATCGGCACGATGGACGGCGCGAATGTGGAGATCTGCGAAGCAGTCGGCCGCGAGAATATCTTTATCTTCGGTATGGAAACACCCGAGGCGGAGGCGCTCGCAGCTTCCGGCAACTACGAGCCGATGGTCATTTACCAGAACGATCCGGTTATCCGCGGCGTGATGGATCACATGATCCATGGCTTCGGCGACGGGGTGGACTATACCGATCTGGCTAACCTGCTGCTGCACGGCGGCAACGGCGGACCGGCGGACCGCTATATGTCCCTGAAGGACTTTGCTTCCTATGCAGTCGCGCAGGAGCGTGTGGGCGAGATGTACCGCCGTCCGGAAAACTGGAACTATATGTCGCTGATGAACATTGCCAATTCCGGCCGCTTTGCATCCGACCGTTCGGTTGCGGAGTATGCGCAGAATATTTGGCGTGTGAAGACCAATTTCGCATTCTGACCGGTCTGCGCGGAAAACGCGTACCGGCTTCGGCGAAATACGATCCCCCGGCTGTGGCCGGGGGATTTTGCAAATACGGAAGCACCGGAGGAGGAAGCGCGATGGCACAGAAGGATACTGCGGTAGGAATGCTGATCCCGCTGGGCGTACATGCCCTTTGCTGCGCCGCCAATTTTGCCGCCTTTTGGAATGGGGATATCACGGCGCGCTATGTGATGATAAGCGTGCTGTATGTGCTGTTTGGCTTTTGGTATCCCTGGGCGGCGCGGCGGCTGCCGTGCGCATGGGCGACGACGGCTGCGATCGCCGGTCTGCTGGCGGTTACGGCGCTGCTGGCCAATGTGGTCAAATATGTTTGGATAGACGGCTTCGGCGTGCTCTTTGTGTTTTGGGCAGTGTTGGGCCCGCCGCCGTCCGGTGCGTTTTTATGGATGCCGCGGGTTGGTCTGTCAGCGCTGGCGGTGTATGCACTGCTTTGGCTGCTGTACCTGCTGGCGCTGCGGCGTAAGATACGAAAGGAAACGTGAACATGGAATTACGAACCGAACGGCTGCTGCTGCGGCCGTTCCGCGAGGAGGATGCGGCAGCACTGTATGCATGCTCCTGCGAGGAGGAGGTAGGCCGCAGCGCGGGCTGGAAGCCGCATGAGAGCGTCGAGGAATCGGCCGATATCCTGCATCTGGTATTTCTGGATCAGCCCACGGTGTGGGCGATCGAACGGCGGGCGGACAGCCGTCTGCTCGGCTCGGTCGGGCTGATTGCGGACGGGGCGCGGCAGTACGGCTCGGCCCGGGCGCTCGGCTACTCGCTGGGCAGGGATTACTGGGGGCAGGGCTATATGACCGAGGCGGTGCGCTGCGTGCTGCGGTTCGGCTTCGACCGGCTGCGGCTCGATCTGGTATCGGCAACCTGCTATCCGGAGAATCATAGGTCGCGCCGTGTGCTGGAAAAATGCGGCTTCTGTTATGAGGGAACGCTGCGCCGCGCCGAGCTTCTGTATAACGGCGAAATATGCGACCATATGCACTTCTGCCTGCTGCACGAAACCGCAGAACAACTGGATTTGTGCACGAAAAAATAATTTATTCCTTACATTTGATCGGAAAAGGTGCTATAATAGAAATAGAATAGCAAAGCGGCAGCGTGTAGGACGCTGCCGCGCAACCGTTTTGTGAGGAGGTTTATCATGTATCAGGCGGGGGAATTTATCGTTTACGGCACCAGCGGCGTTTGCAGGGTGGAAGGCGTCGGCACGCCGCCCTTTGCTGCGGAGGAAGAACGGCTGTATTATAAGCTTACCCCGGTCTCCGGTACGGAAACGATCTATATCCCCACCGACTCACCGGTGTTTACCCGTCCGGTCATCACACGTGCGCAGGCGGAGAACCTGATCGCTTCCATCCCTTCGATTGAGGAGGATTCGTTTACCTCGCACAGTGCGCGGCTGTCCAGTGAGCACTATCAGGCGGCGCTGCAAAGCCATGACTGCCGCGATCTGGTGCAGCTCATCAAAACGGTTTACGCCAGATCCAAGCGGGGCGGGAGGCGTGTCAGCCAGATCGACCAGCGTTACCGCAAGCGGGCGGAAGATCTGCTGCACGGTGAGCTGGCGGTTGCCCTTGGCATCCCGGTCAGCGAGGTGCCGCCTTACATCGCGCGTGTGATCGCGCAGAAGAAAACCTCATAACCGCATTGCGGCGATAGATTGCCGCGGGCGTCAGAAAAGTATAAACCGTCAGGCATTTGCCTGACGGTTTATACTTTTATCTTGTAACAGGCTGCGGCACTGCGATCTGCTCAGCCATAATGATAGGTTTTCCGTTTATACCACAGCAGGGCAAGCGAGATGACCGCACCAATCCCCTCCGCGGCGATGACTGCCGTCCAGATCCCGTCCAGACCGAACAGCAGCGGCATCAGCAGCACCATGCCGCCGCGCAGCAGCAGGGTGCGCAGGAAGGAGATCAGGGCGGACAGGCCGCCGTTGCACAGCGCGGTAAAAAACGCGGAAGCGTAAATGTTGATCCCGGAAAACAGGTAGCACAGCGCGAACAGGCGGAAGCCGTGCACGGTCAGCTCGAGCAGCTCAGGGTGGTAGCCGACGAATGCGGCGGACAGCGGGCGGCTGAGCACTTCGCTCAGCAGGACCATCGCGCAGGAGGTCACGCCGATCACGGCCATGCTTTTGCGGAATACGTTTTTCAGCTCGGCGTGGTTGTCCGCACCGTAATGGAAGCTGATAATGGGCGCACTGCCGAGTGAAAAACCGAGAAAGGCCGCAATAAACACAAAATCCACATACATCATAACCGAATAGGCGGCTACGCCCAGTTCTCCGATCAGGCGCATCAGCTGGATGTTGTACAGGATGCCGACAAAGGAAGAGGAGATGTTGCTCATCAGCTCGGAGGAACCGTTCACGCAGGCCTGCAGCAATTCGCGTCCATACAGACGGGTGCGGGTCAGGCGCAGACCATCGCGGCCCGGGCGCAGGAAATACAGCAGCGGCAGCACACCGCCGACCAGATATCCCAGCACGGTGGCGATTGCCGCGCCCGCCACGCCGAGGCCGCATACCGCGATCAGGATATAGTCGAACACCATGTTGGTCGCGCCCGCCGCAATCGACAGAAACAGACCCAGATGCGGCTTTTCCGCCACCACAAAAAAGCTTTGCAGGGTGGTTTGCAGCATAAACGGCACGCTGCCGCCCAGCAGGATGCCGCCGTAGACCAGGCAGTCGTGCAGCAGCAGGTCGCTTGCGCCGGCCAGCCGCGCCAGCGGCTCCAGAAACAGCAGGCAGCCCGCGGTCAGCACTGCGCCGAGCAGGATGACCGCGTAGATAATCATGGAAAAATAGCGGCTGGCGAGTGCGGGCTGCCCCTCGCCCAGCGTGCGCGCCACGATGGCGCTGCCGCCCGTGCCCAGCATAAAGCCGAATGCGCCCACGATCATTGCCAGCGGGAACATGATATTGACTGCGCTCAGCGCCAGATCGCCCACCAGATTGGAAACAAACAGGCCGTCCACCACGCTGTAAACCGAGGTGAATACCATCATGACCACCGAGGACAGCGTGAACCGCAGCAGTTTGCGATAGGTAAAATGATCGGATAATTTGATCTGCATGGGTAGGGAGCCTCCTGTGCGGGGAATCGGGGCGCTGCCCCTGTAATAATACGAATTCGGATTTTATTATAATACGAATTCGTATCTCTGTCAACGGGGTGAGCGGGTGGGGATGCGTGCCGGAGGGTGTTTTTTGTTTACCTGTTGGCTGGTTTGTGCTATACTGTATTGTGTATTATCGCAAATATTCTGATGATGTTTGGGGGAAATCACTTGAGTTATTATCCCGACTGTATGTTTCGTTCCCGTGATCCGGAGTGTAAGTCGCCCTACGGCGCAGTGCCGGCCGGGCAGCCGGTAGAATTTTCCGCTTATCCCCTGCGGGAGCAGGGCACGGAGCACATCACCCTGTGGATCGAGGAGGACGGCGGCACGCCGCAGGCATTTCCTATGCGCTGGTTCGGTTTGGCCGGCGCACGCGACCGCTATCATACGACCTTTACACCGCCGCAGCCGGGGCTTTACTGGTATTATTTCACCTTGGATACCGCGGAAGGCCCGCGCTACTGCGCGCGCGGCTATGGCGGCCGGTCGGAGATTTTGGATGCGCCGGGCGATAAGTACCAGCTGACGGTATATGATCCCGCCTATCAGCCGCCGCGCTGGTTTGGGGAAGGGATCACCTATAATATCTTTCCGGATCGCTTCTGTCGGGATCGTATGCCTGTTCAGCCCGAGGGCGAGGGCATGGCGCCCCGTGTGCTGCATGAAAACTGGGATGATATCCCGGTTTACCGCCCGGATGAAAACGGTGAGATCCTGAATAACGACTTTTTCGGCGGCACGCTGCGCGGCGTGATCAGCAAGCTGGATTATCTGGAAAGCCTGCATGTGCGGACGATCTACTTCAATCCGATCTTTCAGGCGTACTCCAACCACCGGTATGACACCGGTGATTACCTGCGGATCGACCCGCAGCTTGGCACGGAGGAGGATTTCCGCACCCTATGCCGCGAGGCTGCGTCCCGTGGGATGCGCGTGGTGCTGGACGGTGTGTTCAACCACACCGGATATGACAGCCGGTACTTCAATGCGCGCGGCCGGTATCACAGTGTGGGCGCGCACCAGTCGCAGGAATCCCCTTACTACCGGTGGTTTGATTTTCAGCAGTGGCCTGATCGGTACGGCTCGTGGTGGGGGATCTACACGCTGCCGCAGGTCAACGAGCAGGAGAAAAGCTATCAGGATTTTATCTTTGGAGATGCGGACAGCGTGGTGCGCCGCTGGCTGCGGCTGGGCGCGTCCGGCTGGCGGCTGGATGTGGCCGATGAGCTGCCGGACAGCTTTATCGCCGGGCTGAATGCGGCGGCCAAACGAGAAAAAGAGGATGCGCTCATCATTGGCGAGGTGTGGGAGGATGCCTCCAACAAGATCGCCTATTCCGAGCGCCGCCGTTATTTTCAGGGCGGCGAGCTGGATTCTGTGATGAATTACCCGCTGCGGGACGCGATCCTTGCGTTTTTGAACGGCGGCACCGCTGAGCATTTTGCCGAAAGCGTGGAGTGCATCCGGGAAAACTATCCGCGGGATGTGTTTTATAACCTGATGAATATCATCGGCACGCATGATACGCCGCGTGCGCTCACGCTGCTCGGTGTGTCCGAGGAGGAAGGGCACATGGACCGGGACGGCCGCGCCCACTATGCGCTGCCGCCGGAGCGGCTGAAGACCGCGCGCCGCAAGCTGGCGCTGGCAGCGGTGATCCAGTTCACCATGCCCGGTTCGCCTACCATCTATTACGGAGATGAAGCCGGACGGCAGGGGTTTGAGGACCCCTTTAACCGCCGCACATATCCGTGGGGGGCGGAGGATCGGGAGATCCTGGCCTTTTACCGCCGCTTGTGCGAGCTGCGCGCGGAGAGCGATACCCTGAACCGCGGTGGGCTGCGCTTCCGCGATTGTCAGGGTAACCTGCTGCAGTATGAGCGGTACAGCGACCGTTCGCGTATCATTGTGCTGGTCAACCGCGGCTTGCAGCCGCAGAAAGCGCAGATCGACGCGCTGTATGCAGTGGAGATGTTCAGCACATGCGAATATGACAGCCAGGATGATACCGGTATTCATCTGACGGTGCCGCCGGAAAGCGCATTTTTGCTGCGCTGCTTTGGTGCTCCGTGACGGAACGCTTGGAAAATGAGGTGTGAGCGATGGATATGAAGGAAAAACAGCTTTCCCATCAGTATTTTTTTGAGGGGAAGATCATGAAAGCGCGGCTCGATGAGGTGCTGCTGCCCAACGGGCATAAGGCGCCGCGCGAGGTGTGTGAGCATGTCGGCGGGGTGGGTGTGCTGCCCATCGACCGGGACGGCAATGTGATTCTGGTGCGGCAGTTTCGCTACCCGTATGGGGAGGAACTGCTGGAGATCCCGGCCGGTAAGCTGGATCACGGCGAGGGCGAGTCTATCGCGGACTGCGGCGCACGTGAGCTGCGCGAGGAGACCGGCTGCACCGCCGGACGGATCGTGCCGCTTGGGGCGCAGTATCCGTCGCCGGGCTTTTTGACCGAGGTGGTGCATCTGTTTGCCGCGCTTGATTTGACCGAGGGCGAGATGCAGCCGGATGAGGATGAATTCGTCGAGGTGGTGCGCCTGCCGGCCGCGGAGGTCGAGGCGATGATCGCCCGGGATGAGATCCGCGACGCCAAAACCATCGTGGCGATGTATCGGGCGAAGCTGAAAGGGCTTTTGCCCCATTAAGGGGCTTCAAAGTCCCCTATATACGGAAAGCGGTTCGGAAAGAAGCCGCTTTTCGACGCCCCGAATGGCAAAGTGATTCGCTGTTTGAAATATGACCTTCGGATGAGGAGGAAATATGGACAAGAAAAAGATTCTGGTCGTTGAGGATGAAAAGGCCATTGCAGATATTCTGGTGTTCAACCTACAGCGCGAGGGCTATGATACGCTGGTTGCGTATGACGGTACGGAAGGGCTGCGCCGGGCGTTGGAAGATACGCCCGACCTGATCCTGCTGGACGTGATGCTGCCCGGGATGGACGGCTTTGAGGTCTGCCGCCGCGTGCGGGAGCAGAACGAAACCCCGATCATTATGCTGACCGCCCGCGAGGAGGAAACCGATAAGGTGCTCGGGCTGGAGCTGGGCGCAGATGATTATATCACCAAGCCGTTTTCCATGCGGGAGCTGATGGCGCGCGTTAAGGCGAATATGCGCCGCTCGCTTTCGGGCGAGGAGCGGGAAAAACCCGCAATGCCTGCGAGCGGTCTGCGCATCTCGCGCGATAATGGGATGGTATACAAAAACGGGCGGGCGCTTGAACTGTCCGCACGGGAATTTGATATATTGTGCTTCCTGTCGGCTGCACCCGGGCGCGTTTTCTCCCGCGAGGAGCTGATGGAGCAGGTGTGGGGCTATGAATATTACGGCGATCTGCGCGCGGTCGATGTTGCCATCCGCCGTTTGCGCGAAAAGGTAGAGGATCAGCCTGCCAGCCCGCAGTATATCATGACCAAGCGCGGCATGGGCTATTATTACGCCGGCGAAGAGGCATAAGGGAAAGCATGTCTTCCGGCAAACCGTGTGCTGCGGCGCAGCCGGAAGGGCTGCCGTGCGGTTTTATACAGAGAAGCGGCGGCATGTGCCGTGCTGCGTGTACGGATGCAGCACGGCTTTGGCCGCCTGCTGCGCGATAAGGCCGCTCGTTTGCGGATGCGGTTCCAAACGATTTTCGGAGGTGTCAAATGTTTCGGTCCTTGCATATGAAGCTGGTGCTCATCTTGGTGCTGATGATCATTTCGGTGATGGCGGTGGTCGGTACCTTTTTGATCAACAGTGTCAGCACCTTTTATCTGGACAGCTTTTATGAGCAGATGCAGGGGGTGTTTAATCAGGCCGACCTGATGGATTCCCTGCGCGAGGCTGCGGCTGAACCGGGCACCGAGGGACTGCATACGATTTTAGAATCCCACGCAAGTGCGCTGGGTATTGATGATTACCGCAACTATTACATTCTGGACGGACAGGGCCGGTATCTGGACGGCTCTAACCCCAACCTGACGGTGACGCGCACCAGCAATATCATTGCTGCGATGGCGGGCGGCACGGGAACGCGGTCGGGCGTTTCCGACAGCATTATGGATATCGCCGTGCCGATCGACAAGGATGACGACGGCGCCGTGGATTACATCATCTATGTGGCGGATGACAAGCAGACGATTTCCGATCTGTCGTGGCGGTTTTTCCAAATCGTGATGCAGGCGATGATGTTCGGTCTGCTGGCGGCGATCCTGCTGTCCTTTCTGCTGAGCAAAACCATCACAACGCCGATCGAGCGCATCACCGAAGGGGCGCGGTCGGTTGCAGAGGGCAATTTTGACCAGAAGCTGGGGGTGCAGTCGTCGGATGAGATCGGCGAGCTGACCCGTTCCTTCAACTACATGGCAGGCCAGCTGAAAAATACGGTTGGGGAACTGTTGGGCGAGCGGGACAAGCTTTCCACCATGTTTTTGCATATGACCGACGGGGTAGCCGCGTTCAACACAGAAGGGCGGCTGATCCACATGAATCCGGCGGCAGAAACGCTGCTCGGCGTGCGGATGGAGGACGGACTGACCTTTGATGAGCTGTTTGCCGATTTGGAAATGCCAAATTCGGATGAAACGGCCATGCGCACCTTTCTCACCAGTGAGATCACGCACCGCGGACGCGTGCTCTCGATTACGCTGGCGCCCTACGGCGCACTGGACGGCGAGGGCGGTGTGATCGCGGTGATCCACGATATCACCGAGCAGCGCCGGCTGGACGATGCACGGCGGGAATTTGTGGCCAATGTGTCGCATGAGCTGCGCACGCCGCTGACCAATATCCGTTCCTATACCGAAACGCTGCTGGATACGGCGGGCGATATCCCGCTGGATACCGAAAAGCAGTTTTTAGGCGTGATTTCGGGCGAAAGCGAACGCATGGCGCGTATCGTAACCGATCTGCTCACGCTTTCCAAGCTGGATTACGGCCGGATGGAGCTGCGGATGACGCGCTTTCATCTGCATGATATGCTGCGCAATGTGGCCAAGGCCATGCAGCTTACCGCGCAGGAGGGCGGCCTGACCCTGACCGTGGATGCACCGGACGATCTGCCGCCGCTGGTGGGGGACCGCGAACGGATCGAGCAGGTTGTGGTGAATATTTTGTCCAATGCGGTCAAGTATACGCCGTCGGGCGGGCATGTCAGCCTGAGCGCCCGCGCCCTGCCGCATGACCGGGTGCGTATCCGGGTGGAGGATGACGGCGTTGGGATCCCGGCGGCGGATGTGCCGCGCCTGTTTGAACGCTTTTACCGTGTGGACAAGGCGCGCAGCCGTGCGGCAGGCGGCACCGGACTGGGGCTGGCGATCGCCAAGGAGATCGTTGAGCAGCACGAGGGTAAGATCGCGCTGGCCAGCGAATACGGCAGCGGTACGACCGTAACGATCACCCTACCGACCGACCTGATGCCCAACGGGGAGGAGGGGCCGGTATGAACGGTGCGGATCGCTCGGTCAAAAACACGGTGAAGAATGTATCGCTGCTGCTGTTGGTGCTGCTGCTGGGTCTGCTTTGCGCGGCGAACTGGCTGTCCGGCGTGAATATGGGGCAGATGCCGGCCGACAGTCCGGCGCACCGCCTGTATGATTCCCTGTATGGCGGCGCGTTTGGATACGAGGTGCGCTCTTCCGGACTGGCGGCGGCGCAGCCGGCGCAGCTGGCCCTGACCGTGGACGGCACGCTGTACGGTGTGCAGTATAATCTGAATGATGTGGATGAAGGCATGGCGGCGGTGCGTCCGCTGTGGGCGCAGGTGCTGGCTGATGGCGCGCTGGAGGCTGTCAGCGAAAGTGCGCTGCTGGCTGCCATACAGGCCGGGGACTGCGCGGTGCTGCGCTACCACGGCGGCATTCCGCTCAGCGCGGTTGCCGGCTGGATGGGCGGCACGTGGAAACAGGGGGCGAATCTTGCTGCGGAAACGCTGGTATACACGGCGGGCAGCGGGACGCTGTTTGTCCGCACGGCGGACGGCGCACTGTATGCCGCCCCTGCACGGGCAGAGGAGGCGGCTCTACGGGAGGCGCAGCAGGCGTTCCGCGGACAGCCGTGCAGCTTTGCCGGGGAGACGTATGCCGTTTATCCCGAAAGCCTGCTGTTCGAGCGGGAAATGCTTTCCCTGCCGCTGCTGACGGTGGAACCCCTTGACCTGTTCGCGCCGGCATCCGGCGGGCTGGAAGGCATGCTTTCAGCCTTTGAATTTACCGCGTATACTGATTTTTATTCCGAACAGAACGATCAGGTGCGCGTATTTGTCGATAATGTGAGCACACTGCGCGTGAATGGCACAGGGCTGCTGCAGTTTGCCGCCGCAGGTGAGGACAGTGCGGTGCGCGCCTATAACGAGGGGGAGGTCAGCGGTTCGGCTGTGCTGGACGCCCAACTGGACTGCGCACGACAGCTGTTGGATAATGTGCTGCTGGCGTGCGATACCGGCACGCATGCTTCCCTGTATGCCGCGGCACAGGCGCAGGATAAGACCACGCTGGTGTTCATGCAGATGTACGGTGGGGTGCCGCTGCTCGGCGCACAGGACTTTGCCGTATTCACCTTTGAACGCGGCGCGCTGATATCCGCAACCATCCGCCTGCAGCGCTTCCGGGCGTCACAGACGCGGCGCACCGTGCTGCCGGCACGGCAGGCGGCTGCCGGTACGTCGGAAGAAATGTGCGGCATGATCGTTGCTTACCGGATGCAGGACAAGACCTGTATTCCGCAGCGCTTTTATTGGAACCATACCGCGCCGGCGGCCTGAAACCGGCGGCGCGGCTGATCCCGCAGGGAGGTGGACAGCTTGCAGTGGGGAAAAGTAAAGAATATCCTGATCGCGATCCTGCTGGCGGTCAATTTGTTCCTGCTGGGGAATTTTGGTATGAAAATGTGGCAGAACCGGCAGGATGCGCAGCGGCTGGCGGCTGATGTGGAGCAGCTGCTTTCCGGCTATGGGCTGACGCTGGATGACGCTTTCCGGCTGCCGCGGGACAGTGAGCTGCCGACCCTTTCGCTCGACCGCAGCCGTGCGGATGAGGAAAATACGGCATCGGCGATGCTGGGCGCGGTGACCGAGCGCATCGAGCAGGAGGACGGCACCGTGCGTTTTGCAGGCGCGGACGGCACGGTCGAGTGGCAGGTGGACGGCACCGTGCAGGCGGACTGCGATACCGGCGCCGAAACGCCCGATGGGGATGCGGCAGCGCTGCGTCTGGCACGCCGGCTGTTTGCTGCATGGGGCCTGCAGGCGGAGGATGCGGTGCTTACAGCGGCGGACGGCACGGTAACGATGACCGGAACGGTTGCCGGGCTGCCGGTGCATAACCGGGCGCTGTCCCTGCGGTTTTACGGCACGGGCCGTGCGGCGCTCACCGGCCGGTGGAGCTTCGGCACCCCGTATACCACCGTGCGCGCAAGCGGCACGCCCTGCATTGCGGCGGACGCGCTGCTGGATTTTGCCGCGCGCAGCGAGCAGAAGGGCTGTGTGCTGAATATGACAGTGGGTTACCGGATGCAGACGGACAGCAGCCGACGCACACAACTTACACCTACTTGGAAGATTACGACCGATCAGGGCGAATATTTGGTGGATTGTGCTAAAAAAACGCTGATTGAGCAGGAAGAGTGAAAAAAATCTTTCCTTTCTCAAAAAATGTGGTAAAATAAAATGATGAGTTGATGCACGCACGCACCCGCAGGCGCCTGCGTACATAGAATACGGTATATGACAGATGGACGCGGCGCTTCCATGTGTAACAATAGTGAGGAGTAGGTAGATTTTGACCAAGTATGTAATCAACGGCGGTAAAACGCTCAATGGCGAGGTAACGATCTCGGGCGCAAAGAATGCAGCGGTTGCGATTGTGCCGGCAGCTCTGCTGGCGGATGGCCCGGTTCGCATTGAAAACGTGCCCAAGATCATTGATGTGACCCTGCAGCTTGAGATCATGCGCGAACTGGGGGCGCAGGTCCGCCTGATCAATGCAACAACGGTGGAGATCCAGAACTCCCAGAATCCGAGCCTCAAGCCGCATGAGCTGGAGCGCAAGCTGCGCGCCTCCTATTATCTGCTGGGCGTGCTGCTCGGCAAGTATGGCTATGCTGAGGTTGCAATGCCCGGCGGCTGCAACTTCGGCGGTGTGCGGCCGATCGATCAGCATATCAAGGGCTTTGAGGCGCTGGGCGCTAAGGTCACGCTGCCCAAGGGCGGCTACATCCGTGCGGAAGCACCGGAGGAAGGCCTGCACGGCGCACATATCTATTTTGATGTAGTGTCGGTTGGCGCAACGATGAACATTATGCTGGCGGCGGTGCTGGCCAAGGGACAGACCGTGCTGGAGAACTGCGCGAAGGAACCGCATATCGTCGATTTGGCGAATTTCCTCAATGCAATGGGTGCAAACGTCAAGGGCGCGGGCACGGATGTGATCAAGATCCGCGGCGTGGAGCGCCTGCACGGCATCACCTATTCGATCATTCCGGATCAGATCGAGGCGGGCACGTTTATGGCGGCGGTCGCCGCGTGCGGCGGCTCGGTGCTGGTCAAAAACGTCATCCCCAAGCATCTGGAATGCATCACGGCCAAGCTCAAGGAGATGAGCGTCGAGGTGACCGAGTTTGACGATGCGGTGCTGGTTCGCCGCGAGGGCCGGCTGACCAAGACCAACCTGAAAACCATGCCGTATCCCGGCTTCCCGACCGATATGCAGCCCCAGATGACCACAGCGCTCTGTCTGGCGGAGGGCACAAGCATCGTGACCGAGGGCGTGTGGGACAGCCGCTACCGCTATACCGAAGAACTGGCCCGCATGGGTGCGAACATCCACGTGGACGGCAAAATTGCCGTGATCGAGGGCGTGCCTGAGTTTACCGGCGCGCCGGTGCGTGCGCACGATCTGCGTGCGGGTGCGGCGATGGTGATCGCCGGCCTGGCTGCCAAGGGCGTGACCGAGGTTGAGCAGGTGCAGAACATCGAGCGCGGCTACGAAACATTGGTAGAAAAGTTTGTGGCGCTTGGCGCGGATATGTACCGTTCCGAGATCCCCGAGTCGATGGGCGCGGCGGAACGCGCATAAACGGCACAGGGGGGCACAAGCTCCCTTGGCTGTGCGGACAGGTTCCGGCAGACGGGATCTGCCCGCGGTATGCCGTATAGAGCGGCAGCGGGACACAGCTTGCGGGCGATCCTTCGGAGGAGGGTACTTTTCCCGCGGAGAAAGCGTTTCCCGCTTGTATGGAAGGAAGCCCAAACACAGTTGGTCGAAAAAACACAAGCCTTTCGACAGACGCAGCCGCGAACCGGGTTCGCGGCTTTTTTATGATGGAGGTTGACCAGTGGCGGAACGGTACTATTACAGCATAGCAAGCGGTTCGACCGGAAACTGCGGCTTATACAGAACGGAGGATGCGGCGATCCTGATCGATCTGGGCATCTCCTTCCGTCGGATCACAACAGCGCTGGCCGGGGTGGGGCTGCGGCCGGAGGAGCTTTCCGCTGTGCTGCTCACGCATGAACACATCGATCATGTGAAAGGCCTGCCGATGTTTCTGAAAAAGACCCGTGTGCCGGTGTTTGCCTCGCGCGGGACGGCGCAGGTGCTGGCGGAAAAACAGCCGGAATGTGCTGACCGCCTGCAGGAATTCGACAGCGGCGACGGGTTTTGGGTGCGCGGCGTGGATGTGACGACGTTTGCCACCCCGCATGACGCGGCGGACAGCGTCGGCTATATCCTGTCGGACGGGACGAGCCGGTTCGGCTTTGCCACCGATCTGGGCTTTGTCCCGCGGGAGGCCGCAGGTTTGCTGCGCGGCTGCGGCACCGTCGTGCTGGAAAGCAATCACGATCCGCATATGCTGCAGGCGGGACCGTATCCCTATTCGCTCAAGCTGCGGGTATCCGGACCCGCCGGGCATTTGTCCAACCCGGACTGTGCGGTATTTGCTGCCGATTTGGTCAAAAACGGGGCGCGCAGCATCGTGCTGGCGCATTTGAGTGAGAAAAATAACATACCGGAGCTGGCGCTCCAGCAGACGATGGCCGCTTTGCGCGGTCTGCCGGCGTGCGCGGTGCAGGTGGCGCCGGCCGGCTGCATGGGAGAACCGGTCCCGCTGGAGGAGGATATGTCATGCTCTCTGTCCGGTTGATCTGCGTTGGCAAGCTGGGGGAAAAATTCTGGGCGGAGGCGGTGCGCGAATATGCCAAGCGGCTGGGGGCGTACTGCAAGCTGGAAATCCTTGAGCTGCCTGAGCAGCGGCTGCCGCAGGAGCCGAGCGAGGGGGAGATCCGGCAGGCGCTCGACCGCGAGGCGGCGCTGATCGAGAGCAAGCTGCCGCAGGGGGCGGCGCTGATCGCGCTGTGTGTGGAGGGGCGGCCGATGTCCTCCGAGCAGCTGGCAGACTGGATCAGCCGGCAGACGGTGTGCGGCATAAGCCGGCTCTGTCTGGTGATCGGCGGCTCGTGCGGACTGGCCGAACAGATCAAGCAGCGGGCGGCGCTGCGCCTTTCCATGTCACCGATGACATTTCCGCACCATTTGGCGCGGGTGATGGTGCTCGAACAGCTGTACCGTGCGTGCAATATTGCCGCGGGCGGCAAGTATCATAAGTGAGAAGCCGATGAAACAGGACTGTAAGACCAAATACCCCATTTTGCTGGCACACGGTCTGGCCGCGCCGGACAGCGGCGTGCGCCATCCGCCGTGGGGACGGGTGCCTCAACTGCTGCGCGATCGGGGCGCGGTGGTTTATATGGGCGGACAGGACGCATGGGGCAGCATCGAAAACGGCGCGGCGCGGCTGGAACAGGTGCTTTACCGTATGCTGCAGGAGCAGGATTGCAGCCGCGTCAATATCATTGCGCACTCCAAAGGCGGGCTGGAGGCACGCTACTTGATCTCCACCTTGGGGCACGGGCGGCACGTGGCATCGCTGACCATGCTTTCCACGCCCAACCGCGGCTCGCGCGTGGCGGAGATGCTGCTGTATGCCCGGCCGGCGGTGGCGCTGTGGGCGCGGGGCAACGATGCGTTCTGGGCGCGGTATGGGGATGCCTGTCCGGATTCGCTGCGCGCGGGGGAACAGCTGACGCCGGCGTATCTTGCGCGGTTCAACCGGGAAAACCCGGATGCTGCCTGCGTGTATTATCAAAGCTGGGGGGCGCGGCTCGGACGCGCGCATACGGATGGTGCGATGCTGCTCACGCGCGGCCTGTTTTATCCGGCGCATGGGGACAGTGACGGGCTGGTTACGCCTGCTTCTGCCCGGTGGGGGCGCTGGCGCGGCACGCTGGAGGGGGTATCCCACCGGCAGATTGTGGATGTGCCCCGGCGGGATACTGCTGCTTTTTCACCGCCGCGTTTTTTTGTACAGCTTGTACGTGAACTGGCGGAAATGGGCTTTTGAGGAAAAACCTCTTCCGGGTTTTTTTGTAATTTTTCAAAAAGCATTTACATTGCCGCTCCGATTCGTTAAAATAGAATGGCAAAGAAAAATACTTAGGAGGCGCTCTATGATTATCACGATAACGCTCAACGCTGCGCTGGACCGCACCCTGCGGATCGAACATCCGCTGACGGTCGGTAAGCTCAACCGTGCGGTGTCCAGCTATTTGGAACCGGGCGGAAAGGGGATCAATGTATCCCGCGCGGTCAAGGCGCTGGGCGGCGACAGTGTTGCGCTGGGCTTTACGGCGGGCACAAACGGCCGCGTGATAAAGGATATGCTGACCAGTGCGGATATTCACCATGATTTTGTGGATATTGCGGGTCAGATGCGTGTGAACACGCAGATCATCGATGCACAGGGCGGCCATACCGAGATAAACGAGCCGGGCAGCAAGCTGGACGACGCGGATTTTCTGCGCCTGCTTGACCGGATGGAGAGCTACCTGCACGAGGGCAATATTTTCGTGCTGGCCGGTTCCACACCGCCGGGCTTTCCGCTGAAGAATTACCGCAAGCTGTGCAAGACCATCAAAAAGCGCGGCTGCAAGCTGATTATTGACGCGCAGGGTGATTTGCTGCTTGAGGCGCTGGGCTGCGGGCCGGATTTCGTCAAGCCGAATATCTTCGAGCTGGCCGAGGCCGTGGGCGAAAAAGCTTCGGCGGATCCCGATGTTGTACTGGTATCGGCCCGTAAGATGCTGGATATGGGTGCGCGCGCGGTGTGCGTTTCCATGAGCCAGGAGGGCGCGGTGCTGGTTTCCAAGGATGAATCCGAAGCGCTGTATATCAACACCAATCCCAAGATCTATGACGAGGGCGCGGTCGGCACGGGCGATGCGATGGTCGGCGCGATCGCCAACTCAATGAGCAAGGGGCTGAAGTTTGACGAGATGGGCCGTTTTGCCGTGGCAACGGCGCGCGCCTGCAGCCGTCTGCCGGGTACGGAGATGGCTTCTCTCAAGCGGGTGTACGAGGTGTACGAGACAACGCAGGTTTACATATTGTAAGGGATATATGCAAAGGTTCGTTTGCACAATCCTGCTTAACAGACTGAGGGAGGCCGGTGGCCTCCCTTTTGTTGTGTGAAGTGAATGGCATAGGGGGACGACAGATTTTGCTTTATTGACCCATTTTTTCAGGCTATCGGGTTCTTGTTGAAGAACAATTGCGACAGAAAGGTTGACGTGTTATAATGCGGATAACAAACTCGAGAGGTGTGTGGAAAAGTGCCGCCGGTGAATATTTTGATCAAGCCTGCGTCTTCAGCCTGTAATATGGCGTGCCGGTACTGCTTTTATAAAGATGTGGCATCCCACAGGGAGCATGCGTTTGAAGGGATGCTTTCACTGGACAGAATGCAACAGGTCATTCAGGCAGGAATGGCGTATGCCGAGCATTTATGTTCATTTGCCTTTCAGGGTGGTGAGCCAACATTAGCAGGATTGGATTTTTATCGTCGGGTGGTGAATATGCAGCGGCAAATGGCGCGGCCGGATGTGCAAATTCGAAATGCGATACAGACCAATGGGTATCTGCTGGATGATGAATGGGCAGCTTTTTTTGCCGAGCATCATTTTTTGGTCGGGTTGTCCTTGGACGGTCCAGCTGAACTGCACAATGGCAACCGACTCGATGCGGGGGGACACGGTACATTCAACCGAGTGATGCGCGCTGCACGGCTGTTGGAGAAATATCATGTGGACTTCAATATTTTGTGTGTAGTAACGGGACGAAATGCCAAATCAGTGGAGAAGATTTATCGGTTTTATAAAAAGCAGGGCTTCCGCTGGCTGCAATTCATTCCATGTTTGGAACCGTTGGAGCAGGAGCGCGGTGTAGAGCAGTACCATTTATCGGCACAGGAATATGGTAAATTCTTGGTTCGTCTATTTGATTTGTGGTATGAGGATCTGCGCGCAGGACAATATATCAGTATTCGCCACTTGGATAACTGGCTGGGAATTTTGTTGGGGGAACAGCCAGAGGCCTGCAATATGATGGGGCGTTGTTCGGTGCAGTTTGTGATAGAAGGAGACGGCGGAGTGTATCCCTGCGATTTTTACGTAACGGATGCGTGGCGGATGGGTACAGTGGGAGATGTAAGCTTTGCGGAAATGCAGCAGGGAGCAGTGGCGGAACGGTTTGTCAAGGCATCATTGGACATACCAGAGGAATGCCGGCAATGCCGTTGGCTGCCGCTGTGCCGGAACGGATGTCGCCGGGACCGTGCGGTGTTATCAGACAGCACTGTCGGATTAAATTGTTATTGCGAAGCATACCGGTATTTTTTTGCACGGAGGGAACGGCAGTTGGCGGATGCGGTGCGGTTAATCTGCCATATGCGTTTATAATGGGATCGGAGGAGCTTGCATCGCAGACCGATAGAATGTGTTGGAATTTCACTGAACATGGGTAGGAAAATGGGAAAAGAGAAGCGGAGCGGATAGCCGAAAAAGTATTTTTGTTGAGGGGCGTTCGCAATACGCGCGGCAGCACGCATAAAACAAGCATTTGCGGCGCAAAAGTATAAAGAGTCAGGATATATGATATGATCCTCCTAAAGTAGACCATGGAAAAAACCAAAATCTACTTTAGGAGGATTTTTTATGGGCAAAATAAAATTCACTCCAGAGAAGAAAATAGAAATCATAGAAGCGTATAAGTCGGGTAAGGTTGCCTATTCTCAATTACAAGATGTTTATGGAATGAATCGTGACGAGATATATAGATGGATATCCAAGTACGAAGCGAACGGTATTGAAGCCTTTGTAAGTGGAAACAGAAGGTATTCCAAGGAATTTAAGATTCATTGCATTGAAGAGTATCTTAGCGGAATTGGCAGTGTGGATGAT
>NZ_JNJN01000025.1 GCF_000701665.1 Agathobaculum desmolans ATCC 43058
GGCGCAGCAGTTTTTTTCGGCCTACCCTTGGGACGTGGTACGATCCCTGCCGCCAGCTTTCGTTCTTTCCTGCGCTCCCGTATCAGCAGCTGCTTTACTACATACTTATCCTTAAACCCAAAGTGCTCTGCCACTTCCCGCTGCGTTTTCCCCTCTGACAGCATGACTTTGATTTCCGGCAGCAGCGACTGAACCTGTGTGTAATTTCTTTTCCTCATAACTATACCCCCTGATGTAGCTTATTTTCCTACATCAGGGGGTATTTTGTCACTGTCCGTTTTTACTGGTTCAGTTCAATTCCCCGGGTTTTTTACCATAACAATTCAGTTTTTTATGTACTGATACAGATCAATCAGCTGCTGTGCAAAAAGTCTTGTCATTTCTGCCATTGCCAATTGATCCTCAGCATGTACCAACGTTAAACGTGTCAGCAAGCCGTTCTCACTGTTGACCTCTTCCTGAATCAGATCAAAGTGCGCGTTATGTGCCTGCAAATATTCTTCATTTCCGCGTTCGATCGAGGCCTGCGCTTGGACGAAATCACCATCTTTGGCATATTCTACTGCTTCTAAATAATCGCTTTTTGCAGCGCCACTAAAAGAAATGAGTTGAAAACAGGCTTGTTCGAGCTGTTCTTGCGTAATTGCCATCGGGCTATTTATCTCCCATCCGTTTTTTGATATCATGATAAACCTTTTTTCCGTCCATCATGCCGTAGGCCATCATATCGATCACCTCAACAGGTTTGCCCTCCGCAAGTTCAGCAATGCGGTTTTTTAGGTATCGCACCTGTGGCCCAAGCAGGATGATATCTGCTTTGCCAACATGCTCGCGGGCTTTGATCTCACTGGCTGCCCATACGGTCATTTCGCAGCCATCTTCCTTGGCTGCGGCGGCGATCCGGTCGCACAGCATGCCGGTAGACATTCCCTGCGAGCACAATAATAATACGTTCATAAAAATATTGCCTCCTCTATTGTTTTTCATCAAGATATGCTATAATCAACAAATATGAAATATTTGCGGCGGGGGTGCTGTTTTGAATTTAATTGATCTTTCCAAACGGTATTTGCTCAATGAAACTGAACATAGGGTACTGGAGAGGATACTGGATGCGATAGAACACGGAGATACAAAGATCAACATTCGGTCTGTGGCACAGCAATCCTATGTATCCACTACCACAGTGATCAAATTATCAAAGAAATTAGGTTATCAGGGATACAGCGATATGATCTACTCGCTGCGCAGGCATGTAGATGAAGAGCGCGACGCTGCGGCCGGAATCGACCTGAGCAGTATTTTGGAGACAGTCGATCAGGCATGCATTGATGCGTTTGCCGATGAGATCCTGCGGTGTCGGGAGAACTGCATCTTTATTGTCGGTCTGGGATTTTCTACAATCGCATCTTCTTATTTTATGCGCCGGCTGGCGACCCTCGGCATTTTGGCCTATGACGGTGCACCGGTCGACATGATGCGGGGCGGTGATAAGCCAAGCCTGACCCTGATCCTTTCACGCAGCGGTGAAACCCGTGATTTGGTGGATGTTGCCGCACATGCCCAATCACTGCATCATAAGTTATATACGATTACAGCACACGGTGAATCAACATTAGGGCGGATGAGTGACAAATGTCTGGTAATCCGCACCGGGGGACCGGTGGCATACAATGTGCCTGATTTTTTTATTGGGCGCACAATTATTTTGTTTGAATATATTTTATCCCGCCTAGTCAATCGTTTACAGCAGGAAAACTGATGTTTTGTTTATCTTTATTGTATCAGGCAGATCTATAACCTGCAACTGTCATGAAGAAATCAAAAACATGTTTTTTATGCGGTTGACAAATTTTTTATTCATTTGAAATACTTGAAAAAAAGCCTGTATTCTTTATGCTTAATTTATAAAGCATGAGAATATAGGCTTTTTTATACAAAGTCAGAAAAACAGGAGGTAACTTGCATGAAGCGTTTTTCCATTGTGATCGCAGGCGGCGGCAGTACCTATACGCCGGATATGCTGGAAATGCTCTGTCTGGTGCGCGAGCATTTTCCGCTGCGCCGTGTCGTACTTTACGATAATGATGCGGAACGTCAGGAGCATATTGGGCGTTTTGGTGGGATTCTGTTCCGGGAATATTATCCGGAGGCGGAGTTCGTCTATACGACAGATGAACAGACTGCTTTTACGGATATCGATTTTGCCTTGGTGCAGATTCGGCCCGGTGGTCTGAAAATGCGGGAGATGGATGAAAAAATTCCGCTGAAATATGGCGTGATCGGTCAGGAAACCTGCGGCCCCGGTGGATTTGCATATGGTATGCGTTCGGTTCCTGCTATGATCGAGCTGGTTCGTGCGATCCGCCGCTGGTCACCGGAAGCGTGGATCCTGAATTACTCCAACCCGGCGGCTATTGTGGCCGAGGCCACCAAGCGTGTGTTTCCGGAGGATTACCGTCTGATCAACATTTGTGATATGCCGATCTCCATTATGGATATTTTCTGTCCGCTTGCAGGGGGGCGCAAGCGAACCGATATCGAACCGCGCTATTATGGGCTTAACCATTTTGGATGGTTCACGGCAATGTATGACAAAAAGACCGGTGAAGATGTTCTGCCGGAGATCCTTGCAAAGCTGAAGCAGGGGAACTGCGATGATGAGCTTGGGTTTTCAGGAAAAAATGATGCCTACTGGAATTTCACTTTCAAGCATTTGGAAAAAATGGTACAGGATTTCCCGCAGTCACTTCCGAACACCTATATGCAGTATTATCTCTATCCGCAGACGATGGTGGAGCATACCGATCCCAATTACACTCGTGCCAATACCGTGATGGATGGGCGCGAAAAGCGGGTTAAGGCATATTGCGATGATATTGTGGCGCTGGGCAAGATGCGCGGCACCAAATTTGATCTGGAGAAAAAATACAGCGCCGGTTCCCATAAAAATGCAGATGGAGAATTTGAGTCTGCAACAGTTGCGCACAACGATGCGCATGCCACCTATATTGTAGAGTTGGCTATGAGCATTGCTTATAACCAGAATGAAGTGTTCCTGCTGATGGTGGAAAACAACGGTATTGTGCCGAACCTGTCGGATGGCATGATGCTGGAGGTGGCGTGCCGTGTTGGTGCACGCGGCGGCGAACCGCTGCGCATCCAGCCGGCAGGCACCTTTGAAAAGGGCCTGCTGGAAGGACAATATGCCTATGAAAAGCTGACCGTGGATGCAGCCTTGGAAGGTTCGTACCAAAAGGCGCTGCAGGCGCTGGTCGTTAACCGTACAGTAGTAGATACCGATCTGGCACGAAAGATCTTGGATGAATATATTGCAGTAAACGGGGATTTGTTCCCTGTGCTGGTATAAATCAACAGAAAAAAGTAAGGGGGAAAAACAATGGGTAAAATGACGGAATTGATGGAGAAGCACTTGATGCCGCTGTCCCAGAGGCTTTCCAGCAACAAGTATCTGGTTGCGCTGCGTGATGGTTTGATGCTGTCCATGCCGCTTCTGATCATCGGTTCACTTGCCATTGTAATCGGTGATTTCCCGGTACAGGGTTTTCATGATTTCATGGCTTCGATCGTAGGTGACGTATGGTATTCATGGTGTTGGGATATGGTCAATCCCGCCACGATGGGGCTGGTGGCATTGTTTGCCGTGATTGGTGTGTCATACAGTTTGGCATCGGAGGAAACAGTAGAGCCGCTTCCCGCAGTTGCCATTTCGATTTCGGGTTATTTTCTGCTGCTGCAGCAGATGGAAGAAGGCGGCTATGCTGCTTCCAGCTTTGAGGCAGGCGGTCTGTTTACCGCGATGCTGACTGCATTGCTGGCAACCAAATTATATGCGGTACTGCTGAAAAAGAATCTGAAGATCAAGATGCCCGAAACAGTGCCGAGCTTTGTATCCCGCCAGTTTGAAGCGTTGATCCCGGCTGCGTTGATCGTACTCCTGTTTTTGATCATCCGTCTGGTGTTTGCGGCAACGCCGTTTGGCACGGTTTCCAACTTCATCGTAACCGTGATCCAGATGCCGCTGACCAATATCGGTACAACACTGATTGGCACCCTGTTCATTACCGTACTGAACTCGATTTTGTGGTTCTTCGGTATTCATGGCACGGCCGTGATCGATTCGTTCATGGGGCCGCTGTGGTATGCAGCTCGTTTTGACAATTTGGAGGTATTCAAAGCATCGGCCGCAGCTGCCCGTCAGTTTATTGTTACGCAGGACTTTGCCAATCACATCATCTTTCTGGGCGGCACCGGCAATACACTTTCACTTGCGGCAATCATGGCATTCAAATGCAGATCCAAGCGGATTAAATCGCTTGGCAAGCTTGGTTTTGTGCCCGGTCTGTTCAACGTAAATGAGCCGATTATTTTCGGTCTGCCGCTCGTGCTCAATCCGGTAATGGCGATTCCGTTTTTCCTTGTACCGCCGGTAACCGTGCTGATTTCGTTCTGCGCAATGTATTTTGGTCTTGTACCGTATCCGACCGGCGTTACCGTACCATGGACACTGCCCGCACCCTTTGGCGGCTGGATGATGTGTAATGACTGGCGCGGTGGACTGCTGCAGATTGTAATTTTGCTGGTGGGCGGCTTGATCTATTATCCGTTTATCACTGCATTGGATAAGCAGTATTTGAAGGAAGAACAAAGCGAAAGCACGGCAGAGGCGGAAGGATAAATGCCGGTTGCGCTTTTTGCCAGTGACTACGATGGAACTCTGTGCCGCGGCCGGATGATCGACAGATGCACCTTGGATATGGTGCGCCGCTTCCGAAACTGCGGCGGGGTGTTCGGCATATGCAGCGGCCGGGATCCCGGCACGCTGAAACAGGAATTAGCGCAGCAAAAGCTGGAGTATGATTTCCTGATCCTGATGAATGGGGCGCGGATCGAAGTTGATTCGCGCTGCATACAGGAACATTTTCTGGATGGATGGCAGCAGGTTCTTTCTTTGCTGCGTCAGAAATGCCTGTTCTTTACTGTGATTGGACGCAATACCGTTTATCATTTTCGTAATGCGCTGCGTATGCCCGTGGAATTTCCGGCAGGGGAACAGGCTTATATCGATGCCCTGCAGCAGGTTTATGCGGTACAAAACCGTGTAGAAGATTTGGATACTGCTTATCAGATTAGCTGCCGTACAGAAAATGAGGAAAATGCTGTTGCGTTGGCGGAAGAAATCGGTGCTTACGGATTGACGGCATGGCCGAATTGTGAATATGTTGACATTGTTCCCAGCAATATCAGCAAAGCACAGGCGGTCGGTGTGGCAGCAGCGTATTTGCAAGTGCCTGCGTGTTATGTCTATACGGCAGGGGATGGCAGAAATGATATCCTGATGCTGGAACAATATCATGGCTTTGCAATGGTACAGGCAGAACAATATGTGCGGCAAGCGGCGGCGCATACGGTATCCTCAGTTGGTGAGGCATTGAAACAGGTTAGCAGGGAGGCATTTTGGTGAATACAAGTGCAGTAGGACCATTTCGCCGTTTGGCAGCTTAT
This sequence comes from Agathobaculum desmolans ATCC 43058, assembly GCF_000701665.1. Taxonomy (GTDB): domain Bacteria; phylum Bacillota; class Clostridia; order Oscillospirales; family Butyricicoccaceae; genus Agathobaculum; species Agathobaculum desmolans. The sequence goes on from NZ_JNJN01000025.1 coordinate 5,527, forward strand.
GCAATAGACTGGTATCTGGCCACCATGCTCTGTGGTGCACCGCTGATGCTGATCAATTCGATGCGCACCGGCTTAGCAGCAATGGACAGTTCGATCCCGCCTGGACGTGCCGGGTGGCTGTGGGGCGGGATCTCAATTTTGTGCGGCCTGTTCTATTATTGGCTAATCCCTTTGCTTTGGAATGGACAGACCCCCGGCAAGCGGCTGCTTCATTTGCGCATCGTGTGCAGAGAAACGCAACAGCCGGCCGGTGCGGCGGCGCTTGCGCTGCGGCAGATCGTCGGTATGATCCTGCTGGAGGGTGCAATCTGCTTCCCCAGTCAGCTCCTGCGTGAACTAATCGCTCGGGCGGCAGGGGAGGATGTGGCCAATATAGTTCGTATCGCAATGGTTGCGGTTACGATCCTTTCCGTCATGTTGGGATTATATACTCCGAATCGCCGTATGCTGCATGACAGGATATCCGGAACAATGGAAATTTGCGAAAAAACCACTTAAACATTTCAATACGGTATCAAAAATAACTGAAATAAGAAAAGTGCGGACGGAATCATAATAGATTCCGCCCGCACTTTCTGTTTCTCTTGAAATATTAGGACTGATCGGGTTCGTTTCCCTTACCAGCCGGCTCTTTGGATGCTGCGCCGCGCTGGGTCAGCAGCGTGGCAGCAATCTTTAGGCATTCAATATATTGTGGCACATTGGGATACTCTGCCGTCAGATGAGTCCATAGCTCCGCCGCTTCGTGTAGTAGCTGGCTGTCCCCGTGCGGCAGGCTGCCCAAATTATAAAGGATCATTGCCAAGGCATGTCTGTCATTCGGCACGCCGGAATCCTTCGCAATAGAGCGCATCATACGAAGTCCTTCATGGAACCAGTAGCAGGCTCTGCTGTTGTTGTTCTCTATCTGGCTGATCACACCCATTTTCAGATAGCCGGCCGCTAAAGATCGCCAACGCCGGACACGGACAGGACCCGTCAGGATTGCACGGGACAATGCAAGGGTTTCTTTGCACATTCGATAATCATCAGGCTTCAGACCCATCGGGATATCCTGTGGTTCGTCATGTTCAGCCAGTGCTATGACGGCGTTCTGTCTATCTTCTGCATACGATGATGCAGAGCCTTCGCCCTCGGACAGGCGGTTCCAAAGCTCCGCGGCCTGATACAGATAAATCGCGCTGCCGTCGGGAAGGCGCCCCAGCCGGTAAAGATCGCGAGCCAGAGTATTCCGAACGCTTGGATGATCGGTTTCATCGACAATAATACGGCAAAGCGATACGCTCGCTTCCAGCCATTGTCGCTCTCCGTCCGGATCGTCTGTCTTCCGGCATAGGCTGCCCAGCAATCTGTATACATATACCAGATCACGCTTGGAATGTACCGTCCCGGTGCGGTTCGCAATATCCTGCAACAGCGACAGAGCGGCTTGGTACCGGCGATGTGCTTCGGACAGGTTTCCCTCCAACCTGTACACAATACCCAGCCTGCAATGGCACATCGCCAAATTGCGCCAGTCGTACAGGGCTTGCGTTTCTTCGGCCAAGCTGCGGTACAGCGTCAGACTTTCCTCGTAGCAGCGGCGTGCGCCGGGAATATCTTTCTGATCGCGGAGCAAGTTGCCTATACCTATGTAACTGGATGACAATGCCCGTCTCGTCTGGACGGAACCGATTTCCTCATTTAACGTACGGCGTAGATACTGACTTTCTTCCAACAGTTTTTGGATCTCGGCATACTTGGGCGGAGTGTCAGCTTGATGCAAATATGCATCAGCCAACCATTCGCAGGACAGTGCGAGATACTCCCGGTCTCTCACTTCGTTGGTGTCCCGTACCAGTCCCCGGGACAACTCGGCTGCCATCCGGAAGTAAATATCTGCGCTGTCGTCGTTCTCCTCGCGATATAGGGCGCCTAGCTGGATCTGGCTTTCTACCGTATCCCGCCGGATTTGGATGGTGTTGTCTGATTGGGACAGATTAAACCGCAGTTTGGCGCTTTTCTTCAGCCAACAGCGCGCTTCTGTCATATTTCCTTGCCTCCGATACAGATTTCCCAAACTGCTGTAACCGCAGGCTTGATAGCGCTGTGCGCAGGCAATGCCTTGCTTTTCACCCTGACCGGTCAAGGCGAAGAACTCTTCCTCAAAAATCTTTCCGGCGGCGGTCAGCTCATCCAAATCAGCGTATTGATCCCCCAAATCCCACAGGGCTTTGGCAAATGCCTGAAAGGTATGCTCGTTAGGGGTCGCCTCCCAATAAGTTCGGAGGGTGTCGGCCAGCCGCCGCTGCCAGAAGGCGGCTTGGCGGTAATCCCGGGTCACACCGTCCCCGTTGGAGTACATAGTCACTAATTTTTCCATTGCTTCGTTCAGACCGGCGTCAGCGGCCCCTTGGATAAGCGGTACTGCCCGCTCTTTATCTACCTCTACGTCAATGCCGTTGAGATAGGCCAACCCAATGAAAAAAATATGTTTGGGGTCATTGTCATTTTCCCGCAGAGCCAGTTCCTGCAGCGCCGCCTTGAGTTCTTCTGAGAGGGCAGGTTCACTTCGGCCGGAGGTGCAGGGAGGGATCCCCGGATAGGCGGCCTCCAGTTCTGTCCTGCTTGCAGGAATCATCTCCACCGGTAAAAAATGGGCTTTCCGCTGTTTTGGGCAGCAGGGAATTCTTCCTGCATCACATAATTAGGATGTTCCAGCAAGTGAGGTGTCACCGCCAGTACAAAAAGATGACTCTTCTCAAGTGCTTTGGCGATGGCCTGATTGAAATTCTCACCCGGAGTGAGAAACTCATCGTACCAAATGGCAATATCCCGACAGAACTCACTGGCATGGATCAGACGCATCAATGACTGAGCCTCCCGCCGATCCTTTTTCCGGTAGCTCAAGAAGATATAGGCATCGAAGGCATCCCGGATCTGGGCGGCCAATTTGTCGCCGATGAGGACAGCATCAAGAAAATTCTTCAGTCTTTCCGCATAGGGCAAGGCAGTGGGATCTGTTTGATTCGGATCAAGACACTGCAGGTCTCCGCATTTTTGGTTAAAGAGCGCTTCCAGCCCCGGCTCCAGCAGGATGGGCAGTACCGGGATATGCTGCGCCACGGCAAAGGGAAACTCCCGCTCCAAAGCAGGGGAGGGACTGGTGAGCAGCCGGGCAGTCACCGGTAATACGAAAAGCTGCATTTGGGACAGAGCAGCCTCCCGCTCTTCCCATTCGTTGGGAGAACAGGGGGCACCCCCCTCTGGCGCGTACCAGACGGAACAATCTGCGTAGGATAGGATTTCTTTGACGATAGAATCAAGGAATGCTTTCTGGTCGGCAGGATGACAGCAGAAGTACACCCGGGGCTTGCCATGCGGAGTGCTGTTCCCACGGGTATGATACACAAGCTGGGACATGAAAAACCCTCCTTCATAGGGAATTCACGTGTAATGGATGGAAATGGTCGAAAAATCAAACATTTTTCCGAGCTTCAAAGAGACTGGCTACATTTTCATAGTCATATCGCTTCAAAAGTCCGGGTTCCTGCTGAGGCAGGGTATTGAGCTGATCCCAATCCACCAGACAGGCATGTCGTTTTTCTGCGGAACGCTTAAGTCGGCAGTGATCCCGCTCCTCCGGCGTTAATTCCATCAGCGGCAGCCATCCTCGGGCAAAATGGAACGCATTCCAACGGAGATGTTCATATTGAGCCAGCTCCCAGAAAAGGGCTTCTCTTTCCGGTTCGTTTAGAGAAGATATATCGCCGGCCAATAACAGTTTGTTGGGGATATCCCATACCACTGCCCGGTTTGAGGACTGTGTAAAGGTGTCCAGTTCCCGCCACTGAGGGGTAAACAGGCTGTTGTGCTGGTATTGACGATGGAGTGCCTCGGCTTGACGATCAATACTGCGCTCGATCAGTTTTTCGTAAGTAAATTGGCACTGATTGACCTGTTGGAAAATTACGTTGTCATCATTTTGAAGCAAGGCTGCAGCACCCGGATCCTCATGGAACAGAGCAACTACCAGTTGAGGGGTGGGCTGTTCCGTGGTGCCGTGGACAAAAAGGCGGCGAATGCGAAGTGTAAGGTGGATATTTTCTTCTGTATCTTGGGTAGCCACCAATATCTGGTGGAAACGCCTTGCGGACAGTGCCTGAAAGAGTGCATCGGAGGGGACATGGGCATCTAGCCACTGCAAGCCTGATGCCTGCACAAAATAGGGAAAGTCGCTGAGAAAGGCAGCCTTTTTGTCGGTCAGTTCATGATCTATCACCAAAACGTCCAAAGCAGGTGTTCCTGATGCGGTAGTGAATGAGGTGTTTTCGTAGGTTTGCAGTAAAAACTCCCGAGCAAAAGCGTCGAATCCGATGATACACAGGGAAAAGGGGGCATGTGGGCGAAAAATGTGTCCCGGAGCTGGCGGTGGATCGAGTTGACGCAGACGAGCCAGAGGACGGTTTTGGAAAAGAAAGTCCTGTACCGCCATTTGCTCTTGGGAGAGAAGGTACAGATCTAGATGGGGGAACACCATATTCTCTATCCGCAGCAATTCATTATTTGTAAAAGCGGTGACACGCAGCGAAATGCCGCGCTTGCCAACTTCCTCCAATTCCAACAGGAGTTGTTGGTTGCGCAAATCATCCGCAGGGAGGAGCAGAACTTGATAGTTTTTGCCATTTTGCAGCCGGCTGAGAAAGGAGAAATCAGCCTCATAAGCATCAAGCGGAAGGTCCGCAGACACCTGATCCGTGAGATAGACGACCGCCGGGTAGGGAACGCAGCAATTCAAATCCCGGATAAACCGACCAGCATCATTTCGAGTTCCGGTCACAAGATAGATGGTTTTACGAGTGAACATCCTCCACTTCATACGGATACGGACAAAAATCTCCCGGAAGAAAAGAGCAAGCACCGTTCGAACGGTGTAAAGAGACATCAGAAAGAACACATAACTGGCATCCGGTCCGAAAAGCGAGGTGTTACCCTGAAATGAAATGGCAGAGGGGGCTGCATAAAGAGCACTGCCAATGGCGGCAAAAATATCCCCGGCAGTCATATTCGGCTGGATTTGTACGCAGAAAAACATGAGCGCCGCAAAGGTAAAATTGCATCCGGTGATCATCAGACTGTGAAAACGGTGATGCCATTTGCGCAGCAGCAAACTGAGGAGTGTAATATAGCACAGGTAAATGATCAAGACCATCGGATACCCTCCTAATATGTTGAATCATGGGCAATATGATTATAAAAATTGTACTACATGGCGCTGCACACCGCAAGACAGTGGCACTGAAATTTACGTAGAATATAATACAAAATATATGAAAAGGAAAATACATCTGTTTTCGTCAATAGCTTTATGCTATTCTATTGTGAGACATAATAAAGCTATAAGTAATTATACAAAAGAAAAGTTTTGTATAATTGAGGGAGTGGCAGATGCCCATAAAAGACCCGAACAGCGGATTTTTCCTGTTCGGGTCTTTTGCGTTACTCCCATGATACTTGAATGGGATTTGTGTAGTTTAGCAGAATCATTTCACTGGTACTGTAATGCTCTAAATCTGCTATATGATCGTTTTGCATGCTGCTCTGATACTTCGACCAAAACTGCAAACCCTGCTGATTGATTACAACTAACTCGTAGTTGAGATGATCTTGGTATCCGGTTTCTTGGTCATAGCTCTCAAATGCATATGCCAACTTTCCGTTATGGTAATCTATTGCATTTTCGCTTATATTCCATGATACATATATATAAGCATCATCCAATGTATTGGGCGTCTGCATATCAATGCGAAAAGTTCCATCACCATTTGGAAGCAGCACGATCATAGTGTGGTCTAACAAAATTGCGATAAAGCGTTCCTTTTCCATAATATTGTAATTTATAGCTTCTTCCGACATGGATGGATGAATTTTTAACCGCTGCACCTGCTGCATGGTATCCGTTGCAATAACGGTCAAATAATAGGCATCTTCCGTTCTGGTATATAAAAGCAGAAAGCTGCCGTCCTGCCACTGACTCAGCCGCATCAATTCCTCGTTGGGATCGATCGGAAACGCCATACGCAGGCTGTCAAGCTGCAAACGGCCATTTTCTATATACTGTATTCCGCCATCGTTCAGATACTCAACCTTACCGGGCGTGTAGTCCAAGGCATAAATACCGTAGCCGCCCGGAATCAAGCTGGTATCCATGATTTTCCCCTTATCCGAACGATTATAGAATGTAAAATAACAGGTTTGCGGTGTAACGATACTCTCCGACTGGAGCTGGAAATGGTCTTCCCCATCAGTGCCCGATCCGGTAGAACAGATATTGCCGTTTTGATCTTTCTCCAGTGAAATGGTGAACCGCTCCTCGGGCAGCACCGGAATGCGGAAAAATGCGTTCATTTTGTCACCTGCGGCGTTATTTCCGTTCCAAATGTTAAAATCCACGTGCGTCCCTTCCAAGTCAATATAGCCGGCAATCGGATAATACTCGTAATAATCCGAAGGCGTGATCGTTTTGCTTGCCTCCTGCCCGGGGACTGCATTTTCGTATAATTCCTGATAAGCCAGATCCAACGCCGTTCGCTGCTCTTCCGGGATATACATAAAGTTTTCAACATTGGTATTAAACTCAGAAATAATATCAACGCCCCGATAGAATACGTCATGCGATTGGGTCTGCTCGGTTTGATAAAAGCGGTAATCCGTCTGTGTGTGCGGGGCGCCTTGCTGCATCCGCGTTGCGGTATGCCAGAAGAGCCGGCTTTTATACTCAGAATTTGTTTGCACCGTCAATCCGTCTGCCACAGCGGGATCGCCGGCCAGCACGGTTTGTGTGTACTGCACCTGATCATGCGGTGCATACACGGTTTGGATGCACCAGCCGACCGCAGCCGTGCCAAGCACCAGCAGAACAGACCATACCGTTAACACTTTGCGCATGGCTCATACCTCCCCACCGGTAATGTCGTCCAGCGCACGGCTGACCCGATCGGCGCTGTAATGGTAGGTTTGCTTGATATACGCCATCAGCGGCGTGCCGCTTTCCTCCAGCTCGGCTGCCATAACATCCCCCACGATTTGCCCCTGCCGGATCAGCACGGCACGGCTGATAAAGTTGGATACTTCCTCGATCAGATGGGTGGACAGTAAAATGGTTTCGTTCGGTTCCAAAATACCCAGCAGAACCTTATAAAAATCCTCTCGGTTAAATATGTCATTCCCCGCGAATGGCTCGTCCATCAGAATATAATCCGCTCCCTGACAAAGCGCCAGAATCACCTCAAACTGATTTTTCTGACCGGTCGAAAAACCGCGCAGCGGCTTGTGCATCGGCAGCTCGAAAAAATCCATCAGGCCGGTAAACCGCTTGTCAATAAATCGCGGAAAGTGCTCCTGATAGAACTGTCGATGTGCTTCCGCCGTTAAATTCGGGAAAAGGGAATGTTCGCTGGTGGCAAAGGACAGGCGTTCAATATTGCTGTGGGTGATCGGCGCGCCATCGAGTGTGATCTGACCCTGATACGGCAAAAAGCCAAGGATACATTTCATCAGTGTGGTTTTGCCTGCGCCATTTTCACCGAATAAACCAACGATTTCACCTGAGCCGATCGTCAGATCGATCTGCTTAAGCGCATCGTTTCCGTATATCTTCTGTTTCAGCGTATAATGTTTGCTGACGTTGTTGATTTCTAACATCGTGCTCCCCCCTTTTTTACGGCAGACACTGTGGTGGCGTGATCAAATAGTAGACGCCCAGAAACAGCAGCCTGAGCGCCAGCGCGGACAGCAGGCAGATCGCTGCACCCAAGAGCGGCAGCGTGATAGCGCGCCGTATAAGCTCCCAGCGCTGCGGCAGGCGGCGCATCAGATAGATGCTTTTGCTGCCGCCGGTATAATAACTGAGATGAAACAGCACCGCGTTGGCCAGCGCACCAAGCGCCAACAGATAGAACAGCCAAAGCCCGCGATGCAGCAGTACATCAAACGGCGGCATAACAGCGTCCGGGCGAAGCACCCGCTCCACACCAAGGTAGGACAGCTCAAATAAATCGGCATAGGCCTGACGCAGTGCGATGCCGTAAACCAACACCGCACAGCAGGCTGCGCAGAACAGACCGGCACAAAGGACTTTGATTTCCTGCCGGATATTCGTACCGGGCGGCGCATACCGGGATAAATCAATTCGTGTCATCGCTTGGCACCTCCTCCGCATGATACCAAACCGCCCAGATGGCATAGGCGATAAAGCATAGATGGGATAATGTTAAAAACACATCGGACGCATAGCTGCCAAGTGGGCGCTGGATAAAACCGATCAGCAAAATCAACAGGGCAAGCAGCGTCCGTGCTCCATGTCTATAACGCATCCGGACAACTGCATTTGCTATGCAAAACGATAGAGCGAGCAAGGCTGTCAATAAATATATCCATCGGCTGATTTCTTCAAGCGGCAGTATGCTGTGCAGAAAGTCGCTGCGGTAAAAAGCGAGAAACAGCGCCTGATTGGAAGATCTGGTTACCGATACAAAGTACCGGCAAAGCAAAGTGAGGATCAGCACTTCGGACATCCACAGAAGTACAGCGCAGCCAAGACACGCCAAACTATGCCACAGGAAAGCGGCGCGTTCTGAGACCCGTAAACGCCGAACGGTGTATCCCCCCGCCGGAGGTGCTGCGCAGCAGCATCACAGCCAACAGCAAAATACCGGTGCAAAAGATCAGCTTCCAATGGGCAGACTTTACTACAGCCTCCAACGGATTGGCAGCAGCCTGCATCGACCAAAGGAATGCTCCGGTTTGTACTGCTGCCATCAATCCTATGATGCCGATGAGCGGAGCCATTGCACCGCGTACATACAACATCAACACAGAAAGATGCCTGTTCCTCATATAGGTTCCCCCTCTCAATCCCAAAAATCTTCAATCAGGCACAGCGCCTCCGCCTTGGATAAGCCCATCTGTTTCATAGACTGTACTACGCTTTTTGCATCATTTTCCAGCAGCTCTGTTCGGATACGGGCAATTTGCCGATCGTTTATCACCATACAGCTTTTTGCACCGGTATGCGAATGGATCAGGCCTTCCTCTTCAAGCTGCCGGTAAGCTTTTTGCACGGTATTCGGGTTTACACCCAATAACGCACTCAACGCGCGTCGGGATGGCAATTCATCACCGTTGTGTATGATACCCGCCACTGCCCCGCGTTTGAGATACAGCAAAATCTGTTGATAGATCGGGATGCCTTCCTCCATGTGAAATCCTTCGAATGAGATCAACTTGGATATCCCTCCTTCGATAACCGTATCACAACTGTAATACAGTGTCTCTAACTGTATTATATCTATAATACGGTTAGAGGTCAATCGGCCGAGCAAATATTTGACGAATTATCACATAGAAAAATGCCTGACAGAATTGTACATTCTGTCAGGCACTTATCGTTTTCTCTAAATAATCAATTACCTGTGCAATAGCATCATGATCGTGATCCCCTACACATACGTCGGCATGATATAAAAGTTCCGGCGACGTATTGGCAGGCATAAAGCCGACTGCCGCGTATTCCAGCATTGACAGATCGTTGTCACCATCCCCTACTGCAAAGACACGTTCGCGTGGTACACCACAGTCTGCGGCAATCTGCCGCAGAGCTGCCCCCTTCCCTACGCCGGCGCGTGTTACCTCACAAAAGGTCGGCATTGTGGCAACAGCATTGAAAACTGACGAATACGGTGTCAAATAAGTTCGCAGCTGCGCAATTTCATCAGCTGTACCGGTAAAATTGATTTGGCACCAACCGGATGGGTCAGGTAAATCAGAAGCCAGAACACGCGTATAATCCAGATGCAATACACACATATGGTGTTCGGTTTCCGGGCTCATACGGCATACCAGAATATGCTCCGGCAGAAACACCTCGCATCCAACCTGCGGAAAGCGTGCCAGCACTGCATCAATCAGTGTGTTGGACTGCATCGGCATACCGGCACAATGCAGCGGATGATGCTGCGCATCCATCACCAGCGAACCGTTCAGCAAACTGTAAGGTGCGTTGGTTGGTAACTGCTGCAAATAATCTGTCACCGCAGCAAATGCCCTGCCAGTTGCCAGAGAAAACAGACCGCCTTCCTTTGCAAAGTAATCCAGTGCCTGCAAATTTGCAGGTGAAATGCAACGGTCGCTATTCAATAATGTACCATCCATATCGCAGGCAAGAAGAATACCTTCAAATTTATTCACGACATTTTCTCCAGCTTTTCAAGAATATTCAGAAAATAATCCGGCAGCGGCGCGGTAAAACACATTTGTTGCCCTGTTGCCGGATGACACAAGGTCAATTCCGTAGCATGCAGGCATTGTCCTCCAATATCTGCAAAACGATCCTTTTTCAAACCATATACCGGATCACCAATAATCGGATGACCGACAGATGCCATATGTACTCGGATTTGATGGGTGCGCCCGGTTTCCAGTTGAAACCGCATATGGGTATATCCATGGTAGCGTTTGCAAACCTCGTAATGCGTCACGGCCGCACGCCCACCCTCTACGATGGCCATTTTTTTGCGGTCGATTTTGTGGCGTGCGATCGGCTTATCGATCGTACCACGATCCGTCCGTGGGCTGCCCACTACGATCGCCTGATAACCACGGAACGCGGTATGCGCTGCAATTTGCGCCGCGAGACTCTGATGCGCAGCGTCGTTCTTCGCTACCACCAGCAATCCACTTGTATCTTTATCGATACGGTGCACAATGCCCGGCCGATGCACACCGTTGATACCGGATAGGCTGTCGCCGCAGTGATACATCAACGCATTGACCAGCGTCCCCGACCAGTTGCCGGCAGCCGGATGCACAACCATTCCGCGCGGCTTGTTGACAACAACAATATCTGCATCTTCATAAACGATGTCGAGCGGAATATTTTCCGGTGTAATATCCACTTCACGAAGGTCGGGCAGGTGCACGCAGATCTCTTCACCTCCGGTGATTTTGTAATTTTTCTTTAATATTTTGCCCTTGCAGGTGACTGCCTGTTCTTCCAATAAATTCTGGATAGCAGAACGGGTCAAACCGTCGATTCGAGTAACAAGCCAGCGATCCAACCGTTCACCTGCGTCGCTCACCGATGCAACCACTCGTATTTCATTCATGGGTATCCGACTCCGATGTTTCGTTTGTGATTGTTTTGCCCTGTTTCGGCGTATCCTTGTGCTGAAACATAAAGTAGATCATAAACAGCAAACCGCCTACGCAAATAAAAATATCTGCCACATTGAATACAGGAAAGTGAATGAGTCGAAAATCGAATAAATCGACCACAAAACCATGGATAACACGGTCAATCGCGTTACCCAACGCACCTGCAGCCACCATCACGAGTGACCATCGGCCAAGCGGATTCTGAAGCCAGCCCTTATATAATGCAATTCCAATGCCGATTGAAATACCCGTTGCCAGCAAAACAAAAATCCATCGGGAATCGAACTGCGCAAACAGGCTGAATGCTGCGCCGCGGTTTTCTACATAGGTCAAATGAAAAATATTCTCAAGCAAAGGAATGGTATGTTGGATCTGTAAACTGGTAAAAGCCCAGTATTTCACCAACTGATCCAGTGCAATCATTAGAATCACTGCAAAAATGTAAAGTGCCATATGCAACTCCTATCAAAAAGGGGAACAGATTTCACTGCTCCCCTTTCTTTTGTTATTAGCCTACTACCTGCGCACAGCGTGCACAAAGACCAGAATGCTTGGCATCCATTCCGACAGACTTGGACTGCTTCCAACAGCGCAGACATTTTTCACCGGCTGCACGGGAAACTGCAATCGTAAGTCCCGGGAAATACTCGCTGTCCATGCCCTCGCCAGCACCGGAAAGGACTTCCAGCTCCGAAACGATACACAGATCAGCTAAATCCTGACCGCAGGAATTGAGGAATGCAGCTGCGGCATCATCTGCATACACGGTAACACAGGCCTCCAGCGGCTTGCCAATCGTTTTAGCGGCACGTGCGCCTTCCAGTGCCTTATTCACATCATCGCGGAACGCGGTCAGCTTAGACCACTTTTCGCGTTCCTCTGCCGACAGCGACAATGCTTCATCCGCAGCAGGCATATCGTTATACGCTACATTGCGCACATCATCTGCCGCAACATGCGGCATAGCCTTCCAGATCTCATCTGCCGTAAAGCACAGAATCGGAGACAGCATGCGCACCAGCGCACTCAAAATCTGATACATGGCAGACTGTGCGGAACGGCGGCTCAGCCCTGTCGTGTCATCGCAATACAAGCGATCCTTGATGACATCCAAATAGAAATTGGACATATCAACTACACAGAAGTTATGAATTGCATGGAATACCGTATGGAACTCATACGTATCATAGCCTTCCCGTACTTTTTCCACCAAATCATTCAGCTTCATCAAAGCCCAACGATCCAGCTCCGGCATATCTGCGTAGCAAATCATATCCGTTTTGGGGTCAAAATCAAACAGGTTACCCAGAATATAACGTGCCGTATTGCGGATCTTCAGGTAATTCTGCGACAGATGCTTGAGCATATCCTTGGAAATACGCATATCCTGACGATAATCCGAGGATGCTACCCATAAACGCATGACATCCGCACCGTACTGATTCAGAATATCATCCGGCGCAATGCCATTGCCGAGTGACTTGGACATTTTTTGACGCTCTTCATCAACGATCATACCATGCGTGATGACCGTTTTATAAGGCGCCTTGCCCTGCGTAGCAATCGAAGTCAGCATGGAGGACTGGAACCAGCCGCGGTACTGGTCGTTGCCTTCCAGATAAACGTCAACCGGAATTGGCTGCTGCTCACGGTTCGCAATAACCGCACGCCATGAGGAACCCGAGTCAAACCAAACATCCATGGTGTCGGTCTCTTTTTCAAATGCACTGCAGCCGCATTCGCATTTGATATCTGCCGGCAAAATCTCTTCGGCTGACAAATCAAACCATGCGTTCGAACCCTTTTCGCGGAACAGATCCGCAACGATTTGGATCGTCTGCCCATTAACCAACGGCTTGCCGCACTTTTTGCAGGTGAAGATCGGGATCGGAACGCCCCAGACACGCTGACGGGAAATGCACCAGTCCGAGCGCTCCTGAATCATCGAAGTCATGCGCTCCTGTCCCCACTTGGGCAACCACTGAATATCACCGCACGCCTTGACGGCTTCATCCTTCAGCGCATCAACCGAGCAGAACCACTGCTCAGTGGTGCGGAAGATGATCGGGTTTTTACAGCGCCAGCAGTGCGGATAGCTGTGCACGATCTCTTCGATGGCAAGCAGCGCACCACAGGACTTTAAGTCCTCCAGAATAACGGGTGTCGACTTTTCGTAATACATACCCGCATACTTGCCGGCATCCTCGGTCGTCATACCCTTGCCGTCCACCGGAACAATAATCGGGATATCGTACTTCTGGCAAACAATGAAGTCGTCCGCACCAAAGCCGGGCGCCGTATGGACACAGCCGGTACCGGCATCCAGTGTGACATGATCACCGCAGATCACTACGCTTTCGCGATCCATGATCGGGTGCTTGGTGCGCATCAGCTCCAGATCTGAACCGAACAAAGTGCCCAGCACTTCCCACGTGTCGATCTTAGCCGCCTGCATCACAGCATTAACCAGTTCCTTAGCCAGCACATAAACCTCGCCGGACGGAACCTTTACCAAATCATACTCATATGCCGGATTAACCGAAATTGCCAAGTTGCCCGGCAGCGTCCACGTTGTTGTTGTCCAAATCACAAAATAAACATGATCCAGACTGCCGGTGATTGCGGCAATCTTACCGCCCTTATCATCCGTCACATGGAATTTTACATAAATCGAAGAACACGGCTCATCTTGATATTCGATCTCAGCCTCAGCCAGCGCGGTTTCGTCATGGGGACACCAATATACCGGCTTCATGCCCTTATAGATGTAGCCCTTCTTCGCCATTTCACCGAAAATTTCGATTTGCGTAGCTTCAAAATCATGGGTAAGCGTCAAATAGGGGCGCTCCCAATCGCCCACAACACCCAAACGCTTAAACTGAGTACGCTGTGTATCCACATGCTTGTGCGCAAATTCCTCACACTTGGAACGGAACTCTGCGGTAGACACCTTATCACGATCCATGCCGTAAGCCTTGATCGCCTGTCGCTCAATCGGCAGGCCATGGGTATCCCAGCCGGGCACATACGGTGCACAGTACCCCATCATATTACGGGATCGCACGATAAAGTCCTTCAGAATTTTATTGAGCGCATGCCCCATATGCAGATTGCCGTTCGCATAGGGAGGCCCGTCATGCAGAACAAAGAGCGGCTTCCCTTCATTTTTTTTCATCAGTTCGTGATACAGATCCTCCTGTTCCCACTGCTCCAGAAAACCTGGTTCACGCTTGGGAAGACCAGCCCGCATGGGAAATTCGGTCTTAGGAAGATTGATCGTATTGTTATAATCCTGCTGCATTGGCAGTTCAGTCCTTTCGCTGTTGCTTTTTACTTTACGTCCTTAGGGTCATATTCCGAGCCAAATTTCAGCTCACCAAAATCGAATTTACGGGTCGCATCCTCAATCGGTTCATCCGCCTGCTCAGGCTCATTAACCGATACCGGCTGCGGGGCAGGCTGTGCCGGGGGAGCAGGCTGTTCCTGCTGACGAACCAAGCTTTCCGCCTTAGCCAGTTCCACCAGTGCTTTTGCCTGCGCCTGATAAACTGACGAAACACGTGCAATAAATTCTATTGTATTTTTCTTGGCAGCCTCAAGCTTACGCTCTTCCAATGCAATTTCGTCCTGCGTATCCTTAACTTTATTTTCCGTTTCATTCTTTGCGGAGGAAACAATTTGGTCAGCCTCCTTTTTGGCCTTATCAATCGTATCCTGCGCAATCGTCTGTGCACTCATGAGTGCGCGGCGCATTCCATCCTCTACACCGCGGTACTCCTCGATTTTATCGACAAGCACCTTCATTTTGGCCTTGAGTGCGGCATTTTCTTTTTGCATTGACGCAAACTCTTCTGCAACACGCTCCAGAAAGGTATCAACAGATTTCATGTCATACCCACCGAAAACCGCTTTTTCAAAGCCGATCTCCTGAATTTCCTGCACCGTCATATGTTTATCCTCCGTTAAATTTATCGTTTGCCGCACTTACCGGAAAAAGGTCGGGCTGCACCCGACCATACTTTTCCGCCGACTGCTCGGCATATTCAAAGCATATACAAAACCTGCTCCAATACGACCAGCACCAGAAACGCCAGCATAAATGAAAAATCGATCGGGCTGTTTCGCAGCGCATCTACACGGCTCAACAAGCTTCGGAACGGTTGAATCAATGGCTCTGTCACAAGGCAAAGAAACTCATAGATCTTCGAACCGCTGCCCTGTACAAACCAGCTCATAATTGCACGGGCAAAAAACAAAAATTCCAATATTCGCAGAATACTGCTTACAAGATATACAATCATCACGTTCACAGCACATTCCTTAGAAATACATACCGCTGCTTTCCAGCTCATCGATCAGATCGCCCATAATATCTACATTATACGGTGTAATAATATATGTACTATTGGCCACCTTTTTGATTTTCCCTTCATTGGCATATGCAACACCGCTGAGAAAATCCACAAGCCGACGGGCAATATCTTTATTGGTCTGCTCCAAATTCAAAACAACGGTACGCTTATCCTTCAGATGATCTGCAATTTCCGCTGCATTTTCAAATCGATCCGGTTTAACCAGCACAACAGCAAGCTGAGTTGTTGCATTAATATTAACTACTTTATTGCTGCGGCGTGCAGATGATGTATCAGCAGAAGCGCTGTCATATGATCGCTCTCGGTCGTACCGTTCGTAGGAACGATCATAAGTGGACTGCGTGCTGCTCATCATAGGTTCTTCATTACGCTGGCGGGGCATGTCGTCTTCATATTCATCTTCGACATCCTCACCCTTTACCCAATCGATAAAGCCTTTTATCGAACCCATGCCAAGTTCCTCCTTATATTTTAGGGCGAAACGATCTGATATGGCCGGGTGCCGAAGATCGCTGTGCCGACACGAACCATATTCGCGCCGCACAGTATCGCCGTTTCAAAATCATTAGTCATTCCCATTGACAAATAATCCATACTTACATTATCGTATTTTTTCGTCAAAATGTCAACAAATACTTGATGCATTTCATCAAAGTACCCTGAGTTTTTTGTGGCTTGATCGGCAATCGGCGGGATTGCCATCAGTCCCCGAATATGCAGAGACGGCTTTTCGCTGAGACGGGCAACGGCTTCATCCAGCTCCTCCAGCAGCAGACCGCTTTTGGCTGCCTCCCTGCCGATATTGACCTCGAGCAGGATATCCTGCTTAATTTGATGCTTGGCTGCTTCCTTGGCGATTGCTTCACCCAGATGCACCGAGCCCACCGACTGAATCAACGATACCTTCCCAATCAGATATTTCACCTTGTTGGTCTGCAGGGTGCCGATAAATTGCAGGTCTGCACCCGCATAGGCATTTTGCTCATACTTATCCAGCAGCTCCTGTACGCGATTTTCTCCGCATACACGGATGCCTGCTTCAATCGCGGCGCGAACACGCTCTGTATCGTTCATTTTTGACGCGGCTACCAGCGTAATATCGTCTGGGTTCCTTCCCGCGCGCACTGCAGCCTGCGCAACACGTTCCTGAACAGAATGGATGCGATCCTGTAGTTCTTTCTTTTCCTGTTCCGTCATGTCTTCACCACCATATTATTTTGCAGATTTTTACCGCGAACAACAATCTGATCCTGCTCGACCAGCATGTTGAAATTGGTTGCACTTTGCTCGACAACATAGTAATCGTCAGTTTCAAACAGCTTATTGATGATTTTTTCCTTTTGGATCGATCCGCTCAGAATATATACGCCTGTGGTTTGTCCACCGTCCTTATCATCCACCATGCGGATCGCTGCCTTCGGAACCCGCAGGCCAGTATAGGACGCTAAAATAATTTCAACCGGCTGCTGCCGCAGGGAAACCATTTCGCCGTTGAACTCGGTGCCCTCCAAAACAATCAGGGCTGTTTCACTGTTGCGCTCTTTAATGACCGAATATACGGTTACCGGCGATTCCATCGAGGCTTGTGTAAAATTAACGCGCAGTGCCTGCCCAATGGTTAAACGGTCAGCCTGTTCTACCGGAACTTCTGCGGCCAGATACCAACTGAATCCCCGGATAATTTTTCCGAGCGTGCCGGATGCTGCGCCCTGACGGCTGTCGTCCGCAGTCAGGGAATGAAAACGATCCAGCGTCAGCGTATCCAGTGCATCCAATGTGAGTACGGTTTCGTATCCATCTACAACTTCTGAAAAATACCCCGAACTCGGTGCTGTCAGCTGTATCGAACGTCCCGCAAGCTGCTGCTGCAAACTGTCACGCTCACTGATCAACCGGCTGCGTTCGCTCTCGATTTCAGAAGGTTCGGCATCTCCCGCACCCCGTCGTAAAGAAAGTGTACGCAGGGAATCAGCAGCCGAAGCAAGTGCACTCCCTTTCCCTTCCTTTACTTGATCTGCCATTTGCTGCAGGCCAAGCGCGATCATCTGATCCAGCTTGGCGGCATCCGAGCTGTCGGCTACTGCCTGCATAGCGGTACCGAGCTGTGCGATGCGGTTTTCCAGCGGTTCCAGCTCTCGGCTCATCGACAGCGCTTCCTCATCTGTATATACCATAGCCAGCGCGGCATCCTTCTGCACCCGCTCGCCACTGTATACAAT
This sequence comes from Agathobaculum desmolans ATCC 43058, assembly GCF_000701665.1. Taxonomy (GTDB): domain Bacteria; phylum Bacillota; class Clostridia; order Oscillospirales; family Butyricicoccaceae; genus Agathobaculum; species Agathobaculum desmolans. The sequence continues at coordinate 23,312 of NZ_JNJN01000025.1, forward strand.
GTGCTTTACGGATTCACTTGTACTGCCATCCACAGGCAGCTCATCCCGGAAAAACCATCCGGTTGCCGTAAAACTGTCGTTAACGGTTACACGGACTGCGGGTGTGGTTTCCGGTGCGCTGCTAAAGGCCGACAGAGCCTGCCCACCAAGATAAACAGCTAACACCGCAGTGATCAGCACAAACAGCAGCCGTGACGGCACCGCCCTGCGTTTTTGGGGTTTTAATTTCTTTTCATGCTGCGCTTGTTGCATAGATTTGCCTCATTTAGTATTATCCCTCCAAGGTGCGCGGCACAGCACACAATTCAACACGCCGCTGCGGGATGAGCGTTGATATCGCGTGCTTGTAAATCATCTGCTGCTTGCCATCTGTCTCCAGAATAATGACAAAATTGTCAAATCCACGAAGAACACCGCGCATTTGGAACCCATTAGTCAAAAAAAGTGTAATCGTCTGTCCCTGTTGACGCAAGGCAGACAACATACGATCCTGCAGATTGATTTCGTTTCTCACAATGATTCCTCCATAATTTACAAATAGTGGTATCATTGTACACCGTGTTTTTGCAGATATTCTGTCGATTCCTGCAGGACGTGGAACAGATCTTCTCCTCTATTATAGTATATCCAGTGAATATTGTCATCCCTTTTCAGCCAAGTAAGCTGACGTTTGGCATAATTGCGACTGCGCCGCTTGAGCAGTTCAATGCATGCTTCCAGCGGTTCGCCTTCCTGCAAATATCCCAGTAATTCCTTATATCCGATGGCCTGCGCCGCCGTACCAGACAGAAGTCCTAATGCAAGCAGACGACGAGTTTCATCCAGCAAACCGTCTGTGATCATTTGATCGACTCGGCTGTTAATCCGGTCATACAAAATTTCCCGGTCAGACGGACAGAGTCCCAGTTTGATCGCCTGATATTTGGGTTCGGGCCGTTTGTGACGCCGGTTAAAGTCCGCAATGGTCATACCTGTTTGTTCGTATACCTCCAGCGCACGGATCACGCGCTTCAAGTTATTGGGGTGCAGGCTTTGCGCTCCCTCCGGGTCAACCTTTGCCAAACAGGCGTGCACCGCCTTATTTCCCTGTTCTTCCGCCATGCGCTGATACTTTTCGCGCACTGTCAAATCGGTCTCATCTCCGGAAAATGTACTGCATTCGATCAAAGAATCCATATACAATCCGGTGCCACCGACAACGACGGGGATTTTCCCTTGGCTGAGTATGCGCTGTGCCGCCTGATCTGCCAGTTCCACATAACGCGCGACGGAAAAAGATGTTCCCGGATCACAAATGTCGATCAGGTGATGCGGAATCCCTTTCCGCTCTGCCGGACTTGGCTTTGCGGTGCCGATATCCATGCCACGGTATATCTGCATGGAATCAGCGGAAATGATCTCTGTATTCAGCTGCTGTGCCAATGCCACCGACAAAGCGGTTTTCCCGCTTGCCGTCGGTCCGCAGATACAGATCAAACGGTTGTCCATAGTTCCTCCTCACTGATTGACGCGCTTAAACAGCTTGTCCAGTTCATACTTTGTCAGCCGCACCATCGTCGGGCGTCCGTGTGGGCAGGAACGTACATCACCATCCGCCAGTACACGGTCGCATAAATCCTGCAATTCGGTCATCGAGGTGGATTTTCCCGCCTTAATCGCAGCCTTGCAGGCCACCGTATGGATCAGGTCATCCAAGCGGTCGGGCACGGTAGAGCGGTTGTTCATGGCCTTTCCGGCAAGCTCCTCCATCACGGACGCAACATCTTCTCCATCCAGATAGGCTGGGACGCTGCGTACCGCAAAGCTGTTTTCCCCGAATGGATCCAGTTCAAACCCCGCTTTCCGGATATCGTCTATTTGGGACTGTACCGCAGCAGCTTCTTCTCCGGTTAGGGAAACGATAACCGGTGTCAGCAGCTCCTGCTGCGTGATCTCGGTTTTCGCCCGCAGCTGATTGAACAGCAGCCGCTCATGCGCAGCATGTTTGTCAATCAGGATCAAGCCATCTGCATCTTCTGCAATGACATATGTTTGAAAACATTCCCCGATTACCCGCGCCCCGCAGTCGATCGGCTCCAATCGGTGTGCGGCCGGCGGGACTACCGATGCTGTAGGCTCCGACTCTGTCATCTGCGGCAGCGCTGCCGCAGATGGAGCCGCTGAGCGAAGTGGTGCGATGTCCCGTTCGGCGTTGCCAGCGGACGGTGTATCCTCCTGCCAAATGGAAGGGGCTGCAGCAAAGCTGCCGGAAACGCGCGGTTTTTCAGCGCGCGGCGGAACGGCGACCAGAAAATCCTCCAGCGCCGGGGGTGTAGTCTGTACGGACGATGCGATCTGCCTTGCAGGCGTTTCGACCGGTTTCGGGGAATGAAATACCGGTTTTGGCACAGCAAATCGCTGCTGTTCAAACGAAGGCTGCGCTTGTGATGCCGCAGACCGCTCCTTATGCTCGATATGCGGCATATTATCATTTGCAGAGATTGCATTTTTACAGGCAATATACACCGCCTCGAATACCGGCTTTTCCTGAGAGAATTTGACCTCGGTTTTTGCCGGATGCACATTGACATCCACAGCCGCTAACGGCAGCTCTAGAAAAACTGCCCCAGAGGGATACTTTCCAGTGATGATTGCATTACGGTAGGCCTCTTCCAACGCGGCCTGCATCAAACGGCTTTTTACATAGCGCCCATTGACAAAAAAGTGCTGCATGGAGCGGTTCGGTCTGCCGGCATGCGGTTTTACAATATAACCGTGCACTGTCATCCCATTGCGCTCCTGTTGCGGCACCTCGATCATGCTCGCTGTCATTTCCTTACCGAACACAGCAAAAACCGGTGCCAGTAGCTTCCCTTTGCCATCCGTTGCAAACACCTGCTTACCATCCCGGATCAGGGTGAATGCGATCTCGGGATGAGACAGAGCCGCATGCTGCACTACACCCAGTACATAGCCTGCTTCTGTAAAATCTTTTTTCAAAAATTTCATACGGGCAGGCGTATTGTAAAACAGATCCCGCACGACGATTGTCGTACCCTCCGGGCAGCCGGCTTCTTCCGGTGCGTCCATCACACCCGCTTCCAAGTGCAGATGGCTGCCGGACAGCGCACCGTGCTGCCGTGTGAAAAGATCGATTCTTGTCACCGATGCGATGGCTGCGAGCGCCTCTCCGCGAAATCCCAGCGTGCCGATTGCGGAAAGATCCTCCTCTGTACGCAGCTTGCTGGTCGCGTGCCGGCGGAACGCAATCGGAACATCCTCTTCCGCCATACCGCAGCCGTTATCCGCGATCCGCAGATAAGTAATCCCTCCGTGTTCGATTTCCACAGTGATCCGCGTCGATCCGGCATCGATCGCGTTTTCAACGAGTTCTTTCGCCACCGAAGCCGGGCGCTCTACCACCTCGCCTGCCGCGATCAGATCCGCCAGATGTGGTGATAATTCATGAATCATTGCCATGGTGTAATCCTTTCTGCTGAAAGATCAATAAATGCGATATGCGCCATCTGGATATCGCCTTGTGCCAGGCGCGAGCTATCTACCACGCTGCACCGCGTGACCAACACCTGCGTTCGGTCACAGTTCACCGCACCCCGCTGCCATCAGAGCAGTTTTTTCAGTTCATACAGCGCATTGAGCGCCTCAATCGGCGTCATGGTGTCCACCTGCAGCGCACGAAGGCGCTCGGCTACGGCATCGCCGGATAGGGCATCCATTGTCAGTTGGGGAACGGATTCCTCTGCTATGGCGCGCACTTCAGGTTTGGGCATGGTAGCTTCCAGATCCGCAAGCACCGCTTTCGCCCGCTTGATCACCGTATTGGGTACACCGGCCAGTTTGGCCACTTCGATGCCGTAGCTGTCATCCGCTCCACCGCGCACGATTTTACGTAAAAATGTGATGTCATCTCCGCGTTTTTTTACGGCTATATTATAATTTTTAACACCGCTTACCAAATCTTCCAACACTGTAAGTTCATGATAGTGCGTTGCGAAGAGTGCCCGCGCGCCGATTTTCCGTTTATCTGCTACATACTCGACCACAGCGCGGGCAATGCTCATGCCATCATAAGTGGACGTGCCGCGCCCAATCTCGTCCAGTATCAGCAGGCTGGATTTGGTTGCATACTTCAGAATCTCTGCAACCTCGCTCATTTCCACCATGAAAGTAGACTGTCCGCTTGCCAGATCATCCGAAGCACCAACACGGGTAAAAACACGATCAACCACACCGATATGCGCCGATGTAGCCGGTACGAATGAACCAATCTGCGCCATGATCGTGATCAATGCGACCTGCCGCATATAGGTGGATTTACCGGCCATGTTCGGCCCTGTGATGATTGCCACACGGTTTTCCCCGCGATCCAGCACCGTATCGTTGGGAATAAATAAGCTGTCCTTCAGCATCTTTTCGACAACGGGATGCCGCCCGTCACGAATCTCGATCCGATCGGAAAAATCCACAGTCGGGCAGATATAATGATTGTCGCATGCCACGTTGGCAAAGGCGCATAGTACATCGATCGCGGCCACCGCTTGGGCAGACCGCTGCACACGGTGCACTTCTGCTCCGATTTGGTCACGAATACGGATAAACATATCGTATTCCAACGCTTTCATCCGTTCCTGTGCGCCGAGCACGGTGCTTTCCAGCTGCTTGAGTTCTTCTGTGATATAGCGTTCGCAGTTGGCCAGTGTCTGCTTGCGAATATAATGCGGGGGTACAAGCCCGAGATTGGTCTTACTGACCTCAATATAATAGCCGAACACACGGTTATATCCAATTTTCAGCTTCGATATACCGGTGGACTCCCGCTCGCGCTGTTCAATTGCGGCGATTTCTCCCTGTCCGCCGGTAGACAGATCCCGCAGCGTATCGATCTCCTGACTATATCCCGGACGGATCAAACCACCCTCACGCAGTGTGACAGGCGGCTCCTCTACAATCGATTGCTCGATCAGCAAATGTATATCCTCAAGCAAATCAATCTGGCTGGTTAGTTCGCGCAGATAAGCCGCGCCGAACAGCGAAGCCTGCGCATGGATCTCCGGCAAGCAGGCGATTGCGCTGGAAAGGGAACGCAGATCTCTGCCATTCGCCGCACCGCTGACGACACGGCCGATCAGCCGTTCCATATCCAATACCTTTCGCAGGACATCCGTCAAGGCAGAACGTGCAATGACATCCTCGCATAACGCGCTGACCGCCTGTTGACGCCGAACGATTTGCAGCGGATTATACAAAGGGCGCTCCATCCACTGGCGCAGCAGCCGTGATCCCATTGCTGTACGGGTCTGATCCAGCACCCACAGCAGGGTACCGCTCTTCTCGCCGGTGCGCATGGTTTCACACAGCTCCAGATTGCGCCGCGCGATCAGGTCGATTTCCATATACTGCCCCTGATGGTGCACCTGCAGATGATTTAGCCCGGCAAGCGATGCCGCTTGGGTCTGCTCCAGATAGGCCAGCAGACCACCGAGGCATTGCACTGTCTGCGGCAGATCAGTCAGGCCTGCCGCACCAAAATCTTCTATCTGAAACTGATGCATCACGCGCTCGGCAGCCTGCTGTGCATCAAAGTACTCTTCCGGCATCGGTTCAATCAGGGCAGACAGACGATCCTGCAAAAAGGACAGCAGTACATTTGATCCGGCAGCTGCGCCGCCAACCAGAACTTCACGCGGCACAAAGCTGCCGCATTCGCTCAGGATATCTGTCCAGTCGCTCGAACCGGTTGCGTAAACATCACCCGTTGAAATATCTGCAAAGCATATTCCAATTCCGCTTTGGTCGGCAAATACGCAGCCCAGAAAATTATTCCGCTGTTCATCCAGCATGGAGGCTTCGGTAACCGTACCCGGCGTTACGCGGCGAACAATCTCACGTTTCACCAGTCCCTTTGCAAGCTTTGGGTCTTCCACCTGTTCACAGATGGCGATTTTATAGCCTTTTCCGACTAGCTTGGCAATATAGCTTTCTGCACTGTGATACGGCACGCCGCACATCGGCGCACGTTCCTCCTGACCACAGTCCCGACCGGTCAGGGTCAGCTCCAGTTCACGGGAGGCAAGCTTGGCATCGTCAAAGAACATTTCATAAAAATCGCCCAGACGGTAAAAAAGGATATAATCCTTATTTTGATTTTTGATTTCGAAATACTGCTTCATCATGGGCGTGAGTTCAGCCATTTCTATCCTCCTGCCTGTATCCTATTGCATTTACAAATTATCATATTCGTCCGAGAACGATAAATTTTTTATATCAAAGCTGCTGCACACCGCTTGGATATGCGCATAGACATCCTCAATCGGCTCCAGCGCGAACGTGTCCGCCATTACATTGAGCACATGACAGACCGCTGTGTTCTTTCCCGGTTCCGGCAGCGAAAAACCATCCATGCCAAAAAAATCGTACGCTTGCTGGAGTTCATCTGCATCGTCCGAACCTATGCACAGGGCACGATTAAACCGCAGAAAATCCGCCGCCCGCTCCGGCGCGATCCCAATCAGTTGTTCGATACTGCCGGCGCTGCCGCAGGTATACACTTCTGCTAAAAACTCATGCAGATCCGATGCGACCGGATACACAAAAGGTGCCTCACCCATTGGTGTAACCGCAAAAACCAAGTCCAGCCCCAGAGACGGCACATCGCAAAAATGTACCCCGTCCACACCGATCCGCCCCAATATGCGCGCACCGAGCGGTGTGCAGAAATAGGCGTTGTCCTCCTCTGCGGGATACAGCTCAACCAGAGATAAATCAACCGGCAGCTGACGCAGTTTTTGCAGCACGGTATCCTGCTGTGTACTCATGCGGTCATCCTCCTTATTGCTTCACTGCAAACAGGCAGCGGAGCGAAGTTTTTTCAATTGTCGCCTCGATAAAATCACCAATTTTGATATTTTCACCACGTACACAAACCAAAAGATTACCTTCCGTGCGCGCGGTAAACGGATAATCCGGCCCCTTTGCCGTACCGTCCACCAGCAGACGCATCGTTCTACCCTGATATGCGGCCTGCCGCTGAGCCACGATCGCATCCTGTGCCTGAAGCAGACGCTCAAACCACGCCTGCTTCTGCTGCGGTGTAGCCGGATCCTCATAGGTTGCCGCTGGCGTACCGCTGCGCGGCGAATATAAAAACGTAAAGAGCAGATCAAACTGTATATCCTGTACCAATGCTAACGTCTGTTCGAAATCCGCTTCGGTCTCCCCGGGGAAACCGACAATAATATCGCTGGACAGGGTGATCCCCGGCATTTTCCGCCTTGCATCCACAATCAGCGCACGGTAGCTTTCCGCAGTGTAGCGGCGGTTCATGCGGCGCAAAATTTCATCACTGCCGGACTGAAACGGCAGATGCAGCTGTTTAGCCACCTTTTTGCAATCCGCCATGGCATCGAACAGACGCGGGGAGGCGTCTTTCGGGTGGCTGGTCATGAAGCGCAGCCAGAAATCACCCGGCACGGCGTTTAACCGACGCAGCAGGTCGGCGAAATCCACATCCAGCCCCAGATCCTTGCCATAGGAGTTCACGTTCTGACCCAGCAGCGTGATCTCCTTGTATCCTGCTGCAACCAGCTCACGCAATTCCTTTTCAATCTCTTCCGGGCGGCGAGATCGCTCACGTCCACGCACATACGGCACGATACAGTAGGTGCAGAAGTTATTGCAGCCATACATGATGGACAGCCACGCTTTCGGACCGTGGCCGCGCAGCACCGGCAGCCCTTCCGCAATATCATCCACCCCGCCGATATCGAAAATGCGCTTTTTTTCTGTCAGCGCGCGATACAGCAGCGAAGGAAAACGCCACAGCGCGTGCGTGCCGAACAGCAGCTTTACCTGCGGATAACTCTTTTTGATTTTCTCAACATTTTTTTCTTGCTGCACCATGCAGCCGCACAGGGCAATAATCACATCCGGGCGCTGCTTTTTCAAATGACTGAGCGCACCGATGTTGCCGAAGGCGCGATCCTCCGCATGTTCACGCACTGCACAGGTATTATACAGGATGAAATCGGCTTTATCGATCTCTTCTGTCATTTCATACCCCATTTCGTGCAGCATACCGCGGATCCGTTCGGTATCCGCCTCATTTTGCTGGCAGCCGAACGTATGCGTATAGGCACGCAGATGCCGCCCGCGGATCAGCTCCGCAACGGCATCCATATAGGTAAATTGATTTTGCAGTTCTTCCTGCGAAACAATAGCTGATTCAGACATGCGCAGTCTCCTCTTAGCGGAATGGCGTACCGTCAGCGGTGAACACATTCATGCGATGATAAGCGCTGAATGGGATCTCATACTGCGGCAAATATTGTGCAATGGCACGGGTCAGATATTCCGGACTCATGTTGTTGTTTCCGGCTGCCGTTGTAACGACCGCGGTCACCTCATCTGCTTCCTCGGTGATGGTGAGGCCGCGCATCAATTCTTTCATATTCACGGTCTTTTCACCGCGTTTGGAGCGTTTGACGATTTCAACCGCCGGCCGGGCAAACAACGCGCGAACCGCATCAGTAAAGCCCGCAGGAACCGCCTCCTCAAATCCCCATGTGATGCGATATTGCGACCATGCGATCGCACCGACTTTCATCCCACCATCCTCGAGCGGGTATATCTCAATCGCGCGCAGCCCTTCGGGGAACACATCATTGAGCGCTTCCAACGCATTTTCCGGCACAGCCTCGCTGGTAATATTGAAGTCCAGAAACTCACATTCGCCCGAGTAGCCGGTCGAAAGCGGCAGCGCCACGGAGACATAGGCATGCTGGTTGAAGCCTTCGGTAAACCACAGCGGCATCTGGCAGCGCGCCATCGAGCGCTGCATCGTATGCATGAGATCAAGGTGAGAGATATATTTTGCTCTCCCCTCTTTGGCAAATTTCATTCTTGCCTTAAACACAGCACTTTCCTCCCTTCAGCAGCGCATTTGCACCGCAGCCTGCGCATTTCTGCATGCAGTCCGGTGTAACAGCCGCTTCACGGGACAGCTCCCACTCATGCTTCAAATGCTCTTTTCTCGTGCCGCAGCCGATGTGATCCCACGGGAACACCTCGTCCAGCGGACGGGGGCGCGATGCATAGAAGTCCGGATCCAAACCGCAATCGGCAAACGCCTGCATCCAGCGTTCAAAGTCGAAGCACTGATCCCAGCCATCCATTTTGCAGCCGCGCTGCCAGGCCAGCAGAATCGCCTTACCCTGTCGCCGGTCTCCGCGGGCGATCACGCCTTCCAGAACAGAGGTTTCCGCATCATGCCAGTTGTAGGTCACGTTTTTGGTTTTCATAATGACCTTCATGTGCGCCTGCTTTTCCCGGAACTGTTCCAGGGTATCCTGCGCGTCCCACTGGAACGGTGTCTGCGGCTTAGGCACAAAGCAGGAAGCGGATGCGGTGATTTTCACGCCGCGTGCACGGTTTGTGGTATTGACCCGCCAGCAATAAGCAACCTTTTTGCAGATTTCCGCGATTCCGTCCAGATCTTCGGTGGTTTCCGTAGGCAGACCAATCATGAAATACAGCTTTACGTTGTTCCAGCCGCCCTGAAAGGCGATCTCACAGGCGTGAAGCACGTCTTCTTCACGAATGTTTTTATTGATGACATCGCGCAAACGCTGTGTACCTGCCTCACAGGCAAAGGTCAGGCCGCTTTTGCGGGTCTTCTGTACGCGCTGCATCAGTTCTGCGCTGAAGCTGTCCGCACGAAGCGACGGAAGCGACAGGCTGATATGACGCGGCTCACAATAATCCAGCATCCCCTCGGTCAAACCGGACAGATCCCCGTAATCACTGGTGGAGAGCGAGGAAAGCGAAATTTCCTCATAGCCCGAATTTTTCAGCACCGCCTCGGCCTGCCGCAGGAGCACCTCCTTGGATTTGGTGCGCAGCGGCCGGTAGGTATGCCCTGCCTGACAGAATCGGCAGCCGCGCGGGCAGCCGCGGAACAGTTCGACCATGGCGCGGTCAAACACGATATCGGTGGACGGCACCACAAAGGATTCCGGATAATACATTGTATCCAGATCCTTCACGATGCGCTTCTGCACCATTTCCGGTGCTCCGTGCGTCGGGGTCACGCGGTCGATCGTTCCGTCATCGTGATACGAAACCTCATACAGCGAAGGAACATACATCCCTTCGATCTGTGCCGCCTGAATCAGAAAATCCTGCTTGCTCCACCCTTCCCGCTTGGCCTTGCGGTATAGATCGGTGAATTCCAGCATAATCTCCTCACCGTCGCCAATCATAAACAGATCAACAAAATCCGCAAGCGGTTCCGGGTTATAGGCGCATGGGCCGCCGCAGGCAACCAAATGCTTCAGCTCAGTACGATCCTTTGCAAGCACCGGCACACCGCCGAGATCGAGCATATTCAGGATATTGGTAAACGACAATTCGTATTGCAGTGTAAACGCGATAATGTCAAACTCGCAGAGCGGATCGCCGCTCTCCAATCCGTACAGCGGAATCCCCGCCGCACGCAGTTCGGCTTCCATATCGATCCACGGAGCACAGACACGCTCGCACCAGATACCCTTCTGATCGTTGAGCAGGCCGTATAGGATACGCGAGCCCAGATGCGACATGGCAACCTCATAGGTATCCGGGAAGCAAAACGCAAACCGCAGATCAACTTCCTTCTTATCCTTCATCACAGAGCCCCACTCGCCGCCGACATAACGCGCCGGCTTCTGCACGCGGGACAGGATGGCTTCCATCTTTTTGTGCAAGGCAGTTCCTCCCAAACAAAATACAAAAACAGTATAACATATTTCGAGTAAAAAGACCACACCGTCTTATCTCGGTATGGTCTTTGTTTTTACTTCAAGCCCAGAATACGGGCGGAATTCAGAACGGTTAAAACCGTCATCAAAACATCGGCTGCCACAGCCTGCCACATGTAGGCCACGCCGACTACCGTCAGCAAGACCAGCAGGATTTTGACAAGCAGCACAAACACCATGTTTTGAAATGCGATGCTGTGTGTCCGTCGGCAGATCCGCATGGCATCCGCCAGACGCGTCAGGTCGTTGGACATGATCAGAACATTTGCTGCATCTGCCGATCGGCTGGAGCCTGCTACACCCATTGCCACGCCGACATCAGCCAGCTTAAGCTCCTCGAGGTCATTGACACCGTCTCCAATATAGGCGGCAGTACCATCTGTCGGGATTGTGCGGAGCAAAAACTCCATCTTGGATGCTTTTTCTTCCGGCTGCAATCCATAATGGATGGTGTCGATACCGATAGCATCCGCAGTACGCTGTGCAGGAATTTCTGTGTCCCCGGTCAGGATAACCGTACGCAAGACCCCCTGCGATTTCATGCCGTGGATTGCATCCTTTGCTTCTGTTCGGATGGTATCTTCCAATACGATCGCACCGGCATAGTCCCCATCATATGCAATATAGACCACAGTGCCGGCAATTTCCGGCACACCCTTAACCCCGCGGGATACCATCAGCCGGCGGTTACCTGCCAGCAAGTTGCGGTTGCCGATCCGGGCACGTACCCCACGTCCGGGGAACTCCTCAAATTCGCTGATTTTCTGCGGAACGCTGGGATATGCGGCCACCAGTGCACGCGCCACCGGATGCGGCGAAAGCTGTTCCGCAGCGGCAGCCAGAGCCAGAATACTTTCCTGATTGAAGTCCTGCGTTGTCTGAATCTCTTTCACACGGAGGTTTCCTTCGGTCAGCGTGCCGGTTTTATCGAATACTGCCATGCGCAGCTCGGCCATTTTCTCCACAGCCGCACTGCCCTTAACATGGATCCCCTTTTGTGACAGACGACCACGGCCGCACATGAAGCACAGAGGAACGGAGATCATCAGTGCAGTCGGACAGCAGATCATCAGAATCGTGAGCGCACGATAGATCCAGTTTGCCATTGTAGTGGCAGAGTTAAACAACGGCGGGATAACAGCCAAGAGCACTGCCAGCACAACCGCAACCGGAATGACCCGTGCCGCACCCGTCAGGACGCTTTTTTCCAGTGCCGCTCTGCACTCGCTGCCCTCATCCTGCACGCGCAGAATCTGGCTGACCGCACAGTCGGTAAACCGGGTAGTCGCACGCATTAAAAGCAGCGAACCAGTGTACAGGCTGCCGGCCAATACTTTATCATTTTTGCCGATAGACGAAGGTTCCGCATCGCCGGTCAGCACGGTATCATCAACGGTACCTTCACCACGAAGCACAATACCATCAATCGGAATGCGTTCTCCCGAGCGCACCAGAACGAACTCACCAATACGGATATCAGACGGCGACACCTGACGTTCTTCGCCTTGCATATTGACCAAAGATGCCTTGTCCGGCAGAAAACCGGTCTGTCTGGCCAAAGACTGATGTGTTGAGCTGAGGACCAAATCACTGACCATCTTGCCCACGCCGTGCAGGATCAGGATGATACTGGCCTCTGGCCGGTTGCCCAACAGGAACGCACCCAAAGAAGCGATCAAGATCAGCAAATATTCATCAAAATATTTCCCATGTGCAAAATTTTGTGCGACTCGTGCGGCAATCGGAACACCCGTCAGCAAATATGCGAGCAGATACATTGCAAATGCGATGCTGGATTTTCCAAAGACCAGACCCACCACCAAAAAAACAACTGCTACCGACAAGCGGATCAGCGTAAAACGCATGTCCAGTGGTGTCATCGGCTGATATGGAACTTTTTCTCCTGTCGCCGCACGACGTGCATTTTCCCGGCGAACACGAGTCTGTTCGCGGCGACGCATCCGCGCATGATACTGCGCACGTTCGACAAGCGTCATACCCGCAGTCTCATCAGTTACTTTTTCTGCAACCGTCAAAGCGGCTTCGGTGATCACCGGAACCGGATCGTCCGGCATCTCGTCCACAGCTTCTTTATCCGCATCTATCTCGGTTGCCGGAACGCCCTCGGGTTCTTCCGATATATCCGCTGCATCTTCCGATGAAACGGCAGTAGGCGCTTGGGGCTCCGGCACAGCGTTTACTTCCGAATCGTCTGCGGTATCCTTTTGTGCACGGTCAGTTTCCACAAGCTGTCCATCTGGTGTCGAGTCCGACCCCACATCTGCGGTCTGCGGGGCTCGCTCCTCCGCTGCCGCAGGCGGCTGCGCCGGAACAACGGAAAGCCCGTCCTCCAGATCCGACAACATATTTTCCACCAAATCAGTCGGGAAATCCAAATTTTCTGCCTCAACCTGCGCAAGCAGGTCTTCTGAATACCCCGGTTGGGGAATATCTGCCGTCGGTTGCCGACCTTCTGCCTCCGGTTCGGTCAGACGGTTGTTATTTTCACTCATTCACTATCCCTCCTGCACATATGCAATAACATGTACCAAGATGAACTGGATATGGTCATTGCACAGCGCATAGTATACTGTTTTATCCGGTTTCTATATATAGTAATTCCGCTTACCCGTTTGCAAGAAAATTCCAGATAGGTGTTCGCGTAATCGCACAGTACGACTTGCACCCCCGGATAATTCCAAAACCAGCGCGGCAGAATATTTCCATTACTGTTATCAAGCACACTGTAAAAAATAAAATAGCTGAGATCTGTTTATATCCATTGCGATCTCGCTTGCGCTGCATGGTATATCGTTTATTTACAGCATGCAACAGCTATCTCAGCTGAGAGAGCCGACAGCAAAGGTCCATACCGCGACACATGAGTATCTATTCAAATATGGTATCATCCAATCGCACATCTGTCAAGAATTCCAAATAAAAACCACTCAACAGTTGCATAAAAATCAAGTCCGGTGCATTACACCGGACTTGATTTTTACTTTTCTGCTTTGGGTTCGGTTATCACTTCTTTGAAAGAGGTGGCTAAGCCGGCAAGCGACTGAATCTCGCTCGGAATAATAATTTTCGTCGCTTTGCCATCTGCCGCTGTGCTGAATGCTTCCAAAGATTTAAGCTTAATGACCTGTTCGGTCGGCGAGGCCTGATTAAGCATCGTAATCGAATCCGCAAGTGCTTTCTGTACGGTGAGAAGCGCCTCTGCTTCGCCTTCTGCTTCCTTGATTTTAGCAAGGCGACTGGCCTCTGCACGCAGCACGGTCGATTCCTTCTCGCCCTCTGCTACCAGAATGGCGGATTGTTTTTTGCCTTCTGCCACCAGGATCGCTTCACGGCGTTCACGTTCAGCCTTCATCTGTTTTTCCATCGATTCCTGAATTGCGGCAGGCGGAATGATATTTTTCAGCTCTACGCGGTTAACCTTAATGCCCCATGCATCGGTCGCTTCATCCAGAATCGCGCGCATTTTGGTATTGATGATGTCGCGGCTGGTCAAGGTCTGATCAAGTTCGAGATCGCCAATGATGTTACGCAGCGTGGTAGCAGTCAGGTTTTCGATCGCCGCCATCGGGCTTTCGATTCCGTAGGTGAACAGCTTGGGATCCGTGATCTGGAAATACACCACCGTATCGATCTGCATGGTAACGTTATCCTTGGTGATTACAGGCTGCGGTGGAAAATCCACAACCTGCTCTTTCAGCGTTACCTTTCGGGCAACGCGCTCAAACAACGGTACCTTGAAATGCAATCCTGTATTCCATGTGCACTTATACGTACCCAAGCGTTCTACGATATAGGCCTTGGCCTGTGGAACAACGACAATATTGCTGGCCAAAAATGCGATCAGCAGAATTGCTAGAACAATCCAGATAACAGGAATAATAAACGGCATAACACGACTCCCTTTCTCACGGAACCCTAATTGATTTTTTCTACTACGGCCTTTACTCCGCGGATCTCTACCACATGCACTGTGGTACCGACGGGAATGACCGTGTCATCCACACTGCGCGCAGACCATACAGTACCGCACACCTTTACCGCACCGGTTTCGTGCAGATGATCAACTGCTTCAGTGACAATTGCTGTTTCACCAATGATCCGATCCGCATTGGTCGCTTCTTTTTTGGTCTTTAGAAAGCGCCGGCAGAACGGCCGCATCAGAATGAGCAATACCGCCGAAAACAGCACAAAGATTACAAGCTGCGTTGGCACACTCAACCCAATGCTGGCAGCGATCAGCGCCGCTACGCCGCCCACTGCAAACCAGATTGCAGATAAATCCAACGTAAAGGCCTCCACCGCCACACCAATAATGATAACAGCCACCCATATATATAGGCTGTTGATACCAAACAACATTTGTATGATCCCCTCCTTTGCGCATAGTATATCACGGCAACACATAAAAGTACAGCAAAAAACATGATTAATATTCAGTCTTCAAAAATGTACTTGTTTGACGATGAGCAGTGATACACGCGGCACCACGTATTAAATCGTATTTGCCGCAAAATCAAGTGTAAAGCCATATCTATATGATCTGTAAAAGTAATACAAATTGCCGTAAAAGCAGCTTGTCTAAAAACGAAAAAAGGCGATACTTTCTCACAAAGTATGTACTCTGCATCTATGTTTGCAAAGATACAATCATCTTCTCATGCGTCAGTGCGACTATGATGCTAATAAGCATTTACAGCTTAGAAAGCCTTGAGATGAGATTTGTCAAGGGAAGTTTCAGCTAAATGTTACAGATATCTCATTCTATTTTTTCTGATAGTAAACAGATTTAAAACTTGTTCTCCTTAGAAAGGCATACATTGATAGACTTGTGATACTATAAAGAGGCACACAGCTTATAACTGTACGCCTCTTTATTCACCTCATTATTCAAATGAATTCTCTGTCCTATACCCTTGTTTTGCGGTATTATTTTTAAGCAGATGATAGATCGTATAACACATAGGAATAATCATAATAAGGGAAAACATATCGACCATAAGACTTCCTGCTTTTGAAGGGATAAAACTTTGCATGGCACCAATAAAGTTATTCGCTGCATGTACGATCATTGGATAGATAAGCCGATTTGTTTTATAGTAAATAATTCCAGCGACGATCCCCATAAATGTAGCATAAACTGTCTGAATGAGATTCATATGATACGCTCCGAACATGATCGCCGATAACATAATTGAGATCCATACAGGAAATACCTTTTGCATGGAGCGAAATACAATACCTCGAAAAAGCAGTTCTTCAACAAGAGGTGCTACGATCACAACGGTCAATATGAGTTCTAAGCCACTTCCGCCTTCAATAGATTTGTTTGCTGCTTCCATAGCGGAAAGGCTTTCCCGAAACGCTGGAATGTTCTTAGCTAACATGATCCAAAGATAGGATACCCCGGAAATCCCTGCGCCGGCGATCAAGCTCATTGCGGTTCCCTTGGCATCGGGCAGACCGCTCTTTTCCCCTCTGTCCCTCTGAAATACCCATCGATACACAGCAAAGAAGAGAATAATCAGCACAAAGTTGACAAAAATCTCAGTCCATCCATAGAAGGCAGCGAATTGTTCCTGGGTAAGTTGCAGCACGTTCGTGAAAAAGCTGTAAAAACCATAGAGCAAAATTCCGGACATACCATAATGCAGTGCAATGGCCAGTATCGGCAGCAGGAGAAAGCAAAATCTCCTGCCAATACTCATAGCGTGTTTATCCATGTTCTTTCCTCTTTATTATTTCTCCCTTAACCCCTGTATCTTTTTGTCGATCTCATCGATCCTTTCCAGATCTTTCTTCAGGGTTTGCAGTTCCTCTTCCGTAAACAGGTCTTTGCAGTTTTCGATTTGGAGCGTTAGAAATTCTGCATAGGTGCAGTCCGGCAACTGCTCGGACGCATTTTTCTCAATATTTTCAAACACCTTATCCCACAATTCCTGATGCTCTAAAAAGATATTGTTTTGCTCTTTGCTTAACGCTGCAACCTTATCATCTACGGTATCTTCCGAAGGAAGTGCCGTTGCAACTTCCTTGCCGTTTTTAATATCCTCTACCAGCTTGAGGATGGCATCCATTTTCTTTTCATCTTCAATGCTACCGGTAATAGGCTCTCCGATGATATTCCCGTTTTTATCCACCATAATTGTAGTGGGGAAAGCGAAAATTTTCCCGACATAGTCCTGAGCTTCATCGCCGCCATTGATAAACAGATTTCTATAGGTAGCGCCTTGCTTTGCAAGGATTTCTTTTGCCTCTGAAAGCAATTCTTCGCTTTCTCCAGCCTCAACATTCACCCCTACCAGCTCAGCCCCTTTTTCACGGAGTTTTTCATTCAATTCTTCAAGCGCCGGCATCTCATTTACACAGGCAGAACAACCATTAAACCAAAAATTGAGCAGCGTTACCTCATTGTTGCTAAACAAGGTGCTGTCCACATTGTTGCCTTCAAAATCTGTTCCAGTAAATTCGGGAAATGGATTCTCTTGTGTTGCTCCATTTGGGGCTGACTGTGAATCTACTGTACCGTTGCAGCCGCAAGCCGCCAGCGAAGTTATCAATACAAGAGCCACAAGGCCAGATGCAATTTTCTTAAATACTTTCATTTTTCATATCTCCAATCTGATTTGATGTTTTATTTTCTTTGGTTTTAACGGGATTTGTGCTACCCCAATGGATAAAAATTGCTTTTGTCGGGCACACCTTGATACAATCGCCGCACCGAATACACTCTGTATGTGCCGTGTTTTTGCTGATGTCCACATCCATTTTGCAAACACGGCTGCATTTTCCGCAGGCAATACATTTATCCTTGTCCACTTTGTAGTTAAGCAGCGAAAACCTGTTAAACAGGGAATAAAATGCCCCAAGAAGACACAGCCATTTGCAAAATGGACGATAAAACAGTACGCTAAGTACAATCATCCCAGCAAGGATCAGGAATTTCCACCGAAAGAGGGCGCCAAGGGCCGCTCGAATACTGCCGCTTGCAAGGGAAAGTGGAATACCTCCTTCCAGGATTCCCTGCGGACAAATGTACTTACAGAAGTATGGTATGGAAATTCCCGCGTCGTTTGTTATCAATATTGGTAATGCGATGACTGCGATAACGAGAATACCGTACTTGATGCAGCACATGAATTTGAGCTTTTTGGTGCTGAATTTTTTCGTCGGAATTTTGTGGAGAAGATCTTGCAGCCAACCGAACGGGCAGAAAAAGCCACAGATAAATCTACCAAACATGATTCCGAAAAAAATCAAGATCCCCGTTATATAGTAAGAAAAATTAAATTTTGACGAACCGACGACTGCCTGAAAAGAACCGATCGGACACGCTCCTGTTGCAGCAGGACAAGAGTAACAGTTCAGCCCCGGCACACATACCTGTTTTACTTTTCCGTTATATAGAGCTCCTTTCAAAAAATTTGGCAGATGAACATTTGTCAAAAATGTAGCAAACGCTTGGATCGTATTCCTGCTTGTAAACAGATTTTTTAATCGTTCTCTGATCTTTTTCGTATGTTTACTATTATCCAATGCCGACACACTCCAAACACAATCGAATTGCTTTCGTAAATACAGTTTCGACCTCCCCACGACATACGCCAACGCATACAAAAATGATTGCAATAGCAATTAGCAGGATTTGCACTGCAAACACTTTATAAGCCGAATATTTACTGGTAACTTTCATTTTTCCTCCTTTGTTTTTGCTTGATTTTCAGTGACAGATGAAGTATAGCAAACCGGATATAAAATTTCCGTTAAGAGAAAATCTTTTTTGCATTTAACAGAAAATTTATTGTCTCTATGTTATAATTTCATTAAAACATGTTGTCTAAAAAGATGATTGCTCTATACTTTTCCGAGTAACATCTTATCGATAAATAGACTGCGATGAAAGGAGCATATGTTAAATATGAGAATATTGATTGTCGAAGATGAAAAATCCCTCTGTGATACGATTGCAAAAGGTCTGCGTCTCGACGGATACGAGGTTGACAGCTGTTTTGATGGAGACAACGCATGGGATATGATTCTGTCAGAAACTTATGATCTGATCATATTGGACTTGAATCTTCCGGGAATGGATGGAATGGAAATACTTCGAAATATTCGCAAAGAAGATATCGAAACAAATGTACTGATCCTATCTGCAAGAAGCCAACTGCAAGATAAAATAGATGGTCTCGACAGCGGCGCAAACGATTATCTCTGCAAGCCGTTTCATTTTGAAGAACTGGAAGCACGGGTGCGAAGCCTGATGCGGCGGCGTGTGATCCAGAACAATATTATCATAAAATGCGGTGACCTTTCTCTTGACACAAAAGCACGCATTGCATTTGCAAGCAATACTGAATTATCCCTTACAAGAAAAGAATTGGGACTATTGGAATATTTGATCCTGCATCAGGAGGATGTGGTAAGCCAGGAAGAACTCATACAACATG
>NZ_JNJN01000026.1 GCF_000701665.1 Agathobaculum desmolans ATCC 43058
TCTACATCCTTGGAAATCTTATGAGGACGGCCTGTAGCTGCTCGACCACGCCGCTCAATATACAAGCCTTCTGGACCTTCGGTCAGATAGATTCGTTCCCAGTCCTGTACTCGCTTGTGGCGGATCCCGAATCTCTCAGCTGTTTCTGTGCAGCTGAGATTTTCTTTCCTCATAGTTTCCACTACCAGTTTCTTGAATTCTGGTGCATATCGTTTTTGTGAAACTCCCTTTGGCATAAAAAATCACCCCATCTGTTAGATAGTATATCATACTGTCTAACAAATGGGGTGCAGTTCATATCACTCGCTCGGTTCTTTTAGCTCGCAAGATAGCGTTGTTTTATTGCTCTGTTGCTGTTTTCGCTGATAGGAACATTCATATAACGGATTTCATCAGCAATAGGGACAGGAATATCGGAAAAAATCAAAACTTTTGCATTAGTTCGGGCTGTACGCGCTCTTCCTGCTGCTTGTACAATAGATGCTTGAGTTGTTCCCATCTGCACAGCAAGTAAATTCTCATCAGAAAAGGAGTAAAAGAAGGTAACGTAATCCCCTATTTGCTGATAATGTTTATGCTGCCTTCCGTCGGAGATATGCAGCCCTAATGCATTGGCTAGCAATTTGTAGATGGGTTCAGCAAGTGAAAGCTTTCCAATGATAAGCAAATTCTTACCGTTCAATTCATCTACGCCATCCAAATTGCCAAAGGCATAGTAGTTACCTTCGCTATTTCGCTCTGCATGAAATCCTGCTTCTACAAAACGTTCTACGCATTTCTTGAATGTAAGGACTGTATAATTTGTATAATCAGGAACAACGGATTTTATATAATCGACTACAGTATCAAAGCGATTACTTAGACAGGTTGAACTGCATGAATAAGTAATATCCTGAATAACGCGCTGTTGGTTACGAATTTCAGGAATGGAATACCAATGAAACATCCGAGGAGTAAACAACTTTTTTGTGATGAGTTTATTCATAGTAGCAGACAAGATAATTGTTTTGCAAAGCGGCTTATACGGCAGTTTGTTCACAAAAGAAACTGTTTTGTCTTCGCTGATGGTAAACGAATTACTCTGCGCAAAATAAGCAGCATTCTCATAGCTGAGTTCGCTGTTGGGAGAATTATCAAGTGACGCTATATCAAAATCATCTTCGGAAAACCCAGAATCTATTGCTACAGTAGAAATAGGTTCTGAATAAACATAAGAATAAGTTGTATCGCTTGCAATCGTTTCATATTCCCTGTTAATCTGTTCAACAAGCGGCAGATATTTTTCTTTCTTTTCCGGAAAAACACGGCTGCTATAAAAATCCACCAGAGCATCATACGAGCATGTTTTTGTACTCAGAAAAGAGCTTTTAATATCCTCGTCAATGATAACCAAGCTATAATCATTTGGCTCTACTGCAAGCGAAAGATATGCATGGGTACAAATCACAATATGCGCATGAGAAGCATTTCGCAAGGAACGCTCATATTCCTCCAGCCCGCTTGGTGCATCCTGATATGGAGCACAGCATCGAGTGTAAAACTCATGCGCCTGTTTCGTCAATCCGGCTTTTAGATATTTTTGGTATTGTGCTTCATCTTCCGGATATGGTAGTGTCGGGCGTTTTCTGATACGCACAATATTTTGATGGCCTGCCTCAATTAAACGCTGTTCCACTTCACATGCTAAGTCGTGTGTAGGCACAGCGAAAAGTACTCTTTCGTATTTAGAGTAATCAGAATGAGTATATAACTCAGTTTTGCCAACACCTACACCGGCGCGAATTGCATGAATAGCATTGCCGGGACACAGTAGAGCTTTTTCAAAGCACTGACGCAACTTCCAGTTTGCCTTATCAACAGGGCTTTTGCGCGTTACAGCAACCCTTTTAGGAAGCAGTATTCTCTGCTTTAAAGCTTCAAAAATATTCGCACATCCACAACCAGTTAAATAATCGTCATAAGGATATAAGTTTTCTCCACTATTATTTTGTAGATATGCAAGAGAGCATTTATAGCGGGCAGAACGCATCATATCGCTGGCTTGTTTTTTGTAATAATCGTAGTCATGGTCTTCTTCATAAAGTGAAATATTTTCTTCTATGTGCTGAAGAAAATGTGTAATACCGCCCTCTATAAAGCGCAAATTTGAAACAAAGAAGAATCGCTGCTGATAATTCAACCTGCATTCTCCGTTTACAAACTTTCGGTAAAGCGTGGACATCCATATAAATTTGTTTTCCCAATTTCGAATACGGATTTGATGCGGAGCTTCTTCATTCGAGCGGGGTACATCATTGTTGCGTCTATGCTGAGAATTTGCCGTAGGGGTCTGGTTGTTTGTACTTGCGGCTATGTTTTGTTCATCTGAGCTATCATCATTCTCTGGCGGTTTATATGATTTAGCCATCTGAAACGATTGTTCAGCATAACCCTCAACAAACTCGAAATCAATAACAGGGTTGGACTCTTCGGTTCGTACATTTGGCATTTGAGGTGTCCCAATCAATTTTACAGCCCAATCTTTTGCATTTTTTCTCCATTTTTTTGCCATGTCAGATGAGGTTGAAATAGAACTATTTACAAAAGAAACATAGTGTTGCCATAATGCCTGTTCGTCCAGCCTTGCGTCTTCATCAATATAGAAAGTGTCAATAGGTTTATTAGTGCCAAAGAACATACGGGCAAAGTCTTTGCACTGTTTATCACATTTGGGAAATAAGGTCATCAACATTTCAATCAAAATACAAAGCTTGCGCTGATTTTCTTTAGGGATTACCTCATTCAGATGAAAAAGGACACGGAATTTGTGATGCTCTGGTGTAAACGAAAACGTAGGGTAAACAATAGCGGGATATAATCCCATGCTTTTCATTTTTTCGATACAGTCGCCCATAGTGAGATAATCTGGGTTTTGCAATCGTTCATGGCTATCCGAAGAATTATCAAAGTCAAGGCCAATCCATTCAGATGATAGAAATTTTTTGAAATTTACATTCACACCATGATTAGCACTTAAATCCAGAACATTGGTGTAAATAGTATGGCCATGACTGATTTTATCTGCAATTTGCTGGATATTCCCATCAAATTTGTAGAGATTCCTACATTGGCGAAGCCACCCAACTTTATTTCCATTAGGTTTCGCGGGGGAACCATTTCTTGATATTATTATACTCATAAAAAAACCTTCTTTCGAGATAATGTTATTTGTACCCCTTTTTACCTCACTCAACCCAAATATATATATTTGGGTGATGTGGGGTAAAAGGGGAGAAAAAAAGTAAAATATCTCTCAAGAAGAAGTCTGCGCGCCGGGCTTCTTTTTCTTTTTGTGCATATATAGTATAGCACAAAGCTCTCTACTTGTCAAGTCAAAAAAGTTTTAAAAATAGCCATAATTATTAAAATAATTGATTTTAAAAGCTAAAAAAGTTGCAAAAATGTCCAATAATCGAATTATTTAAATAATTGGAATTTGGAAAGAGTTTTTAAGCGCAAAAAGTTTTATAAATCAGAATAAATGCTTAATTTTATTGCTTTTAAAGCAAATAAAATTTAAATATATTATTTTTATAATATCGCATGATAAAAGATAAAAAATAAGAAATAAAAAACCGTTGGTTCTAAATCAATAGAGCCAACGGCATTTTTTTATATCAACATAAAAAGTAATAGGTTATCCTGCATCTACAACCCAAAAATATTCGTTATACCATAAAAACAAATCTAATTTTGTTGTTTTTTCTGATTTATCCATGCAAAATACGTTTAATACACGTTATATGTTTATTATTTCAATAATTTCATTTAGGATTTGCTGTATTTTTATTTCTTAAATGCAAAACAAGCTGGTAGATAACCGAAATATCATCTTCTGTCAGACCAGATAGGCCTACAGATTGAGTTTTCGGAATACACAACAAATAATCCGTAGATACCTTGAATATATCAGATAATTCAATGATATATTGTGTGCTTGGTACGTTTATACCTAATTCCCAAGCATTTACACTTGAGCGGGTTATCCCTAATCTTTTTGCTAAAGCAGCTTGAGATATATTATTACTTTCTCGGAGCATTTTGATTCGCTCCCCAATAATCAACATATAATCACCCTTTTTAGGGTATTGTAATCATAATGATATTGCGTTATCTAAATGATATTTAAAATTGACATATAAAATATAGGGATGTATACTTTGGAATATGGAAAGATATTTTAAATTGACAATGGGAGATGATTGCTATGCAAAATCAGAATATGGTAGCCAAAATATTAAAAATATACGCTATTGTAAATGCGGTAGCAGGGCTGTTGATATCTTTATCTATGCATGATTCTTATGTAGATTTGATAGAATCATTAAGTTTCGTCTTTTTCGGGCTGAGCATAGTTGTCAGTTTTGGTATTTATGCTTTTGGCGAAGTGATTCAGCTCCTGCAAGATATTAAAGACGGTACACAGGGGACAATGAATTCCATTTCAAGGAATATCAACAATAATAGTTCTGATGATTTACCGAACATTTGAGATTGGTATAAGGAGATAAAAAGAATGGCTGAAAGATATACCATTCTACAGCATAATACGAATACCTTTTATGTTGTAGATTGTCCTATTCTCTTGCTTTCTCATGCCTTAACAAAGGATAACCAGAATAATAATATATTTATTCAGTGTAAGTTTGAAAATACACTTTCAAAATCAATTAAGGCACTATATGTTCATATAAACTGCTTTGATGTAACGAATAATCCTTTACCTGATGTAGATAGCTTTTCTTATCTGGATATTGAAGTAAAGCAATATCAAACTTTCGGAGATAAAACACCTATTGTTTTACCTGACAAAGAAACAAGAAGTGTTTCTATCAATCCTACTAAAATTGTGTTTGTAGATGGCTCAACATGGAAAAATGATTGTAATAAACCCTTTGAATTGTTTCATATTGACAATACTCCTATTTCAGAATTAGGGGAATTAGCAGAAGAATATAAAAGAGAATTACATGGTATCTGTCTACAAAGTGACAAACATAAATATCTGCCAGCCAACAAAGATGGATATACCATATGTGGGTGCGGAAAGATTCTTGTAGATGCAGAAAAGACTTGTCCCGCTTGTGGTGTGAATTTGGAAAAGCTGTTTGCTCTTCATGATGTAGATAAACTGCAAGCGGGATTGGAACAGTATAAGAAAGAGCAGGCCGAGCGGGAGGAACAAGCGCGACAAGCTGAGGAAGAGAGACAGAAGCAAGTAGAAGCACAGAAGCAGCAAGCGCTCAAGATAGGCAAGAAAGCTGGGATTATTGGCGGCAGCATCGTTGCGTTGATTGCCGTTTGTGCATTGGTCGTGCAAGTGATTATCCCTAATGTTCGTTATAGTATGGCAAATAATGCTGTTTCAGCAGGTAACTATGAAGAAGCAATTTCTACTTTTGAAGACTTGGCAGACTTTAAGGATTCTCAGGAGAAAATAAAAGAAACCCAATATGCTTGGGCTGAAAGCAAACTTGCAAGTGGTGATGCAAAGGGAGCAATAGAGCTGTTTGAGACATTAGGGGATTATGAAGATTCGGCTGACAGGATTCAAGAAATACAGGATAGTGCATCATATGAGCAGGCAGAAAAAGAATTTGAAAACGGAAACTATGAAGAAGCCAAAACGCTGTTTGAAAATCTGGGCAGCTATTCTGATGCTGCAAGCAGAGCGCAAGAATGTGCGAATATCATAGGTGAAGAGCATTATTCTAAGGCTATGGACGCACTCAATAAATCAGACAATGATACTGCATTGAAAGAGTTTTTGTTGGCTGTCCCATATAAGGATAGTATTGTACAAGCGCGAAAATTGCAGGACTTTGGTGAAAAAATGGATGTATCTGGTTTTACAGTAGCTGCAAAGTCAGATGGAACAGTTCTGGTCGCGGGATATAATTCTGCGGATAATAACGATAGTGAGACAAAAGTAGAAAATTGGTCAAATATTAAAGCGGTATATGTAGGCGGTAACCATACCATAGGATTAAAGTACGACGGTAGTGTTGTCGCCGCAGGAAGCGGCAACGAATGTAATGTAGATGATTGGTCAAATATAAATTCGATTGCAGCCAGTGGTGGTTGTACCATAGGCCTAATGAATAATGGAAGGGTGTTAGCGACAGGCAATAACGGGTCAGGTCAATGCAATGTAAACAATTGGATGAACATTGCGTCTATTTCTAATAATAGTAATTATACGGTCGGTTTGAAAACGGATGGAACCGTTGTAGCAACTGGAGAAAACATGAGCGGTCAATGCAATGTAAGTGATTGGGACGATATTATTGCTATCGAATTAGGGGCGGGACGCACTATTTATAGTGGTTTTACAGTAGGATTGAAATCGGATGGTACGGTGATGGCCACAGGAGATAACGATAATGGCCAATGCAATGTATCGAGTTGGAGAAATGTGGTAGATATATCAGCTTTATTTGATTTTACAGTAGGATTGAAATCGGATGGAACCGTAGTTGCTACAGGCAATAATTTTGATGGTCAATGTAATGTTAACGATTGGGGCGATATTATAGCAATTTCGGCAGGCCGAGACCATACTGTCGGTCTAAAGTCAGATGGTACTGTAGTTGCGACAGGGAATAATGATGATGGTCAGTGTAATGTAGATGGTTGGAAAAACATTATCGCAGTGTGGGCGGGTGTTAGATACACAGTAGGTTTAAAATCAGATGGAACGGTGGTTGCTACTGGAAGAAATGATGATGGCCAGTGCGCAGTCTATGACTGGGATTTATGGTGAAAGCTTCCAACTATCAAAAATCAAGTAAATCTTTTTTCTGATTTATTCAGCATTCATCAAGACAAGGGGGAAATGTTACCATGTTCAAAAAAATGACAATCATTGTTTTGTTATTACTATTGGCGGGTTGTACTCAGTCGAACACCGTTGCAGCTGATAATGACTTTTATTCGGATACTGGCACGAATGAAGCATCATCCTCTAATGAGATTAACGAAGAGGAAATAACTTCAAATGACAACATAATTGTTGTGGAGTCTATAGAACCACATCCTATGGATAGCTCCGGTTATGCATCATGTGACATATCTTTTAGAAATACCTCAGGGCAACGTATAAAAACAATAACTTTAAATGTTGCATATTTAAATGAAAAGGGAGATATCATCGAAAGTACATATCCGCAATATCCGAGTTCTGTTGAAGATGGGCAAGCATGTGTCCTAGATGTACTCTATAAAGAGATACCACACAGTTTACAAATTGCAAGTGTGTCCTATTACGATATGAGAGATAATTACACTCAACTCTTTTTTGAGTCTCCATATATTTTTGAAATTAAATGATTCTAAAAATTCAATTGACTGAGCATCTAACTAAAAAATTGGTTTGGTTGTTGAGAGGGT
The DNA here is from genome assembly GCF_000701665.1 of Agathobaculum desmolans ATCC 43058. GTDB lineage: Bacteria > Bacillota > Clostridia > Oscillospirales > Butyricicoccaceae > Agathobaculum > Agathobaculum desmolans. The sequence goes on from NZ_JNJN01000026.1 coordinate 7,429, forward strand.
GATTTAAATGGAAAAGATAAAAAATAATATAGTTTTAATTAGTGTGGTTGGTTTGTTTTTACTGGTAGTAGTAATTTATAATCTACTATTACCGCATTTTGATACAGACGAAAGTTCGACAGACAATATTGATTATTCAGATAGCAACTCCAATGGTGATGTAGATGCAGAAGATGTATTTAACTTCATTGCTGACAACGATTATGCTTATTACGCAGATGATGAATACTTAACCAAGTCGCAAAGCGAATATCGGGATGAAGTATTTAAAGAAGCTGCACAAGAATTTGGTATTTCAGAAAGTGAAGCCTGTGATTTGTATGATGAATACGCAAAAGAATTGGGACTGGATGGAAGTGATTCGATAGATGAAAATTCCGGCAGTTCGAGCAACAGCTATTCAAGCTATACAAATCACTCTACTAAAGATGAACCAACATACAACTATTCAAAGGATGATACCTATTCGGCAAAATATGATGATGATAATGATGGAAAAGTATCAGAGGATGAGTATATGCAAGGTATGAGCGATTTAATTGACGATTTATATGAGAATTATGTAAACTAATAAAGAAAGGGTTTATAGAAATGAAAAAAGCGGCAATTTTAATATTAGCAATTATGACAATGCTTAGCCTCGCTGCCTGCGAAGAAAGTGAATATGAAAAAGCGCAAGATAGTTTTGGGAATAGATTAAAGACCGGGGATTTTAGCGGTATGAATGAATCTGAAAAAGATGTAGCAAATGATTTTTCTAATTGGTTGGCTAAACAGTAACAACTGATTTAATCAAAAAGAGGAATGGGTACACCACCCATTCCTTTTTCTTATGCAGATGTTCGTCAAAAACGATAACTTATAGATACAATGCCAAGCGGTTATTATCTGTGAGTAAATAATCTACTAACATACAAAAACATATCCAGAAATAAAAAAGGAATAGGAACTTATCCTACTCCTTTGTAGATTGTTCATATTGCTTCTTATAGCGATAGAAAGTCGGTTTCGTCATGCCAAGCTGACGCATACATTCGAACGGACGAAGTTCACCAGAAAGTACACGCTGATATTGAGTGCGGAATATGTCAAAATCTACAGCACGAGGACGGCCATATTTATCCCATTCCCCACGTTCTTTCATAGCTTGGATACCTTCACGTTGCCGCTTTTCGCGTTTCTGCATCTCGGCCTGAGCAAAGACAGCATACATTTCAATCAGCATATTGTTGATGGTTTGCATTATCATGCTTGCCATATCATCTTGTAGATTGGAATAATCAGTAAGGGTTGTAGGGATTTCAAGAATCCTAACAATAACGCCCTTGTCCTTGTAGAAGCGAAGCTCTTTTAATGTATCTTCTTTGTTGCGGCCTAAACGGTCAAGCTCTGAGAGAATAAGCGTATCGCCTTTAAGCAGCCTGTTCCTCATAAATTTATATTCTGGCCTGTCAAAGTTCTTACCCGTCTGTTGGTCTGTATAGAGGTCGGCTAATTCTAAATGGTTGGTTTCACAATAAGCGCGAATCGCGGCTACACCTCTATCTAAATGCTGCTCGGTTGTGCTTGTCCGATGATAGCCATAAACAGCCATTCTCAAAACCTCCTATCTTTTTGATACTTTTATTATAATTGAAAGGTATTAAAAAGTAAAGAAATAATTTGAGAATAATTAAAATATATTTTGTGTAGATTTTGATACCTATTTCGGCATGAATTTAGATAGTATCAAATTGTATACTTTTTAATTACTAATATACAAAATCTAGAATGCCTAAAACAATGTAACACCCCATAGTGCGTATTTATGTAAGTAATATAGATTATTTTTCGTATACATTGCTCTTTAAATGGGTTATAATAGTAACTATCATAGGATATAGGGAGGTCAAAAAGTGCATATTCCAACGGTTTTTATATCTTATGCGCAAGAAAATCCAGCGCACATTAAATGGGTTAGTGACTTAGCATCTCGATTAAGAAAAGATGGAATAGATGCGCGAATAGACCAATGGCAGCTGCAATTGGGTCAAGAATTGACACAGTTCATGGAAGAGTCAATACGTGAAAATGATTTTGTGCTTATTATTTGTACACCTAAATATAAAGAAAAATCAGATAATCGCCAAGGCGGTGTAGGTTATGAAGGAACAATTATTACAAGCGAGTTATTCCAGAATAAAAATAAGAATAAATTTATACCAATATTGAAAGATGGAACGTGGGAAAGTGCGGTTCCATCAGGGTTAGGTACGAGATTTGGTGTTGACCTAAGCCGAGAAGATACCTATGAAACGCAATATTGTAAGTTAAAGGCAAATATAAAAGGCGAACAATATGATTCCATACCACCCATAGAAAATAAGAAAGAGGTCAGTCAGAAAAGAATCTCCACTAATTCTAAAGCTATTAGACACGAGGATTATGTAGTAAAAAAATACGTAGATAGAGATACCATAGGCATAGAGAACTATGAAGACATCAAGATAAACGGTATTGTAAAAGGTGAAGTGACTTTACCCAAGATGGATGGCAGTGCGGGAAGCGCATTATATAAAATTCCTTTTCGTTTATCTAAAACACCCAGTGTCTTTTGGAGTCAAGCATTTGTCGCTTGTTGGGATAAACCAGCAAAATTTACAACAATGCATCGCCCACATATAGCTCGTGTTGTTGGCGATAAAATTATTTTAGATGGTACAACAATGGAAGAAGTAGTGCAATACCATCAAGATACATTGAAATGGGCAGTTCAACAAGCTAATGAGATTGAAAAAGGGTATATTCACCATCAAGCAGAAATGCAGAGACAGAAAAAAGAACAAGAACTCAATCATCGCCAAATTGTGGACAAGCTTGCTACTCAGGTCAATTTTGATGACTAAAAGATGTTATGTGTTCGACTTGACAGGCGTATCACTATAGAGTAGACTATAGATTATTCAAATAATCTTACTTCGTTCCTGCACTGGTAGCGAGTAAGCCAAACAACCCAGTTACGCCTTAAAAAGAGGCAAGCGGGTATTGTTTCTTTTATGGTAGCTATACATATTCAGAAACAGAATAGAAAACATATTTTTGAACTTTTTGTAGATGTAAAATGGATTTTTGAACAGAAATCTATTATATTTTCAACAGAAAAGTCTAAAATTGTTGAGTGGGGCTACTCCAACAAGCTGCTGATGCTCATCGAGCACATGGCTGAGGTTGACAACAAGTAAGTTTCCCTCTTTTGCACAAAAAACGCCCGTTCTTCGGAACGGGCGTTTTTCAGCTTGTCGAAAAAGTATTTTGTTGATGCGTTTCACCAATACGCGCGACAGCGCGCATCAAATAGAAAATTGCAGCTTGCTGCAATTTTCATAAAAATCGGGAGCGTGTATCTCGATTTTTATACAAGACGACGAAGAATTGTGACCAAAGGGCGCGATTCGCAGTCGCAAATTCGATCGAAAGCGTGGTTTCGATCGAGAGACTGCTCGAAAAACGAAGTTTATCGACAGTCTCACGCCCGTTCTGCGGAACGGGCGTTTTATATTGCCGGAAAATACAGCTCCCGGCAAGCTTTGCTCCCATTAGGGAGCTTTTTTCTGCGCGATAAAAAACGCACGCGGAAGCGGGAAAAATCACAGGATGGCGCCCGTGCCATCATCCTCTTCCTTGGTGATGGAATGGATGACAACCGTGTAGCTGCCGCCCTCATCGGTGGTAACCGTGACCCGATCCCCCTGTTTTTTGCCGAGTACGGCGCGGCCGAGCGGCGCTTCGCGGCTGATCCGTCCCTGCAGGGGGTCACAGCGGACGGTCGTTACGACTTGGATGGTTTCGGTGTCGCCGTCCTCCTCGAACAACAGCTCGACGCGGTCAAACAGGCCGACTTCATCCGCCGCGGCGCGGTCTTCGATCACATGGGCGGATTTGATCATCCGCTCCAGATACCGGATGCGGCTGCGGTTGCGGTTCTGCGCCTGTTTGGCGGCCTTGTATTCAAAATTCTCGCTCAAATCACCGAAGGCGCGCGTGCGCTTGACCTCCTCGATCAGCTCGGGCATCAGCTCAAGGCGGCGGTGATCCAGCTCTTTCTGCATCATGGCAATATCCTGTGCGGTCAGATCATTGTGCATATCCATTCCCTTTCCTTGTGACAGTGTATCCCTATTATATGCCTTTTTGCGGTGCGGAGCAAGGGCTGGGTGCGGCGGGCAGCGCCCGGCGGCAGATCCACGCCGCCAGCGCAGCGGTCAGCAGTTCGGTGATCCAGAATGCGTGCCAGATGCCATCCGGGCCGAACCGGCGGCATAGGATCAGCGCAGCCGGACAAATCACGACCAGATAGCGCAGCAGGGAGATCACCAGCGACTGCGGGCCTTTTCCAAGCCCCTCGAGCGCACCGGAAGCGGTGACGGAAACCGTTGAGGCGAGGAATCCGGCGCTGATGATGCGCAGGGCGGTCTCACCGGCGGAAAGGGTGGCGGGGTGATCGGTAAACAGGCCGATCAGCGGGCGGGGGAACAGCAGGCAGATCAGCGTGCCTGCTGCCATGATCAGCCCGTTGATGCCAAGGGCATAGCGGTAAATGCGGTGGACGCGCGCGGCTTCTCCTGCGCCGTAGTTATAGCCGATGACCGGCCGCATCCCCTGCACCGTGCCGCTTGCAGGCAGATACAAAAAGGTTTGCAGCTTGTAGTAGCCGCCGAGGATGACGATATAGAGCGGGGAATACGGCGCGAGCAGTGCATTGAGGAAGGAAACCAGCAGCGAAGGCAGGGCAAGGCTGAGTGCGGCAGGCAGTCCGACCGTGTACAGCCGCAGATCGCGCTGCGGGTCGGGCCGCAGCCGTGTGCGCCCGATGCGGATGGGAAGCGGGCGGCAGCGCGTCAGCAGCAGGTAAACTGCCAGCGTGATACACTGCCCCAGTCCGGTGGCGATTGCCGCGCCTGCAATGCCGAGCGCGGGAAAGGGGCCGAGGCCGAAAATCAGCAGCGGGTCGAGCAGGATGTTGGCAATACAGCCGCACAGCAGGCTGAGCATGGCGCCCTTCATCCAGCCAACCGACTGGAAGATCTTTTCAAAGGTCATGCCGAGCATGATGATGACCGAAAAGGAAAAGGCGATGGCGGCGTACTGCGTGCCATAAGAAATCACCTCCCGATCCTGCGTGAACATACGCAGGAAGGCGGGCATCAGGGCGATGCTGCAAACGGTGGCGGTCACGCCGTGTACGGTAGACAGCAGCAGCCCTTTGCCGGCGGCGTTTTCCGCAGCGGCGCGGTCACCGGCACCCAGTGAAAGTGAGATCAGCGCCCCAACGCCCACACCGAAGCCGATTGCTATGGCGTTGATCAGGTTTTGCACCGGGTATACGAGTGACAGCGCTGTCATGGCCTGTTCGCTGATACGGGCAACAAAAAAACTGTCCACAATGTTATACAGGGCGCTGACCAGCATGGACACCATATTGGGAATGGCCATGGACAGCAGCAGGGGCAGGATGGGGCGTTCTCTCATAAAGCGGTCGTTCATTGGTTCCTCCGTTCGCGCACAAAAAAACGCCGCATGAGCACCCCCGTTTGGGGTGGTCATGTGGCGAAAAGAAGCAAATACTTGAAAAATCCACACAGTGTTTTAGCAGCTATCAGTATGCCACAGGCGGCGGGGTTTGTCAAGTGCTGTCCGTTACCGCTGTCAGACGGCTGCCGGCATATTCCGCCAGCAGGCGGTTGCAGTCATTAAGCGGGCCGAAAGCGGGCACGCAGCAGAGCACCTGTGCGCAATGGTCGATCACAGCTTTGGCCTGCGCAATGGTTTGCGGGCGGACCGGCTGCCATGCCTGCTCGGTGATGACCTGTGCGGCAAGCGCCCGGGCAGCGGGGCAGTCCAGATCGTTTTCGTGCAGGATGCCGGCGGCAAAAGGGATGCCCTGCCGCTGCAGACGGCGGTAGACCGGGATGCCGCTGCCGCCGCCGCCGATGACAAACACACGGGGCGGGCCGGGAACAGCCGCAAGCTCAATGCCGCCGTAGTGCTCGTCAAAGCTGCCCGCAGTCATGCCGTACAGGCGTTCCAGATACCCGCCGGAGAAGATCTCCTCCGGCGTGCCGCAGCGGTCGACCGCATGGGAACGGATGCACACGATGCGGTCGGAGATTTTTTGTGCCAGATCGATCTCGTGCAGGGAAAGGATGAGTGCAATCTGTTTTTCGCGCACCAGACGCTTGAGAATGGTGAGCAGCTCGGCTTTGTAGCGGATATCCAGAAAGGAGGTCGGCTCGTCCAGCACGATCACCTCAGGTTCCTGACAGATCGCGCGTGCGAGCAGCACCCGCTGGCGCTGGCCGTCGCTGATTTCGTCAAAGCTGCGGTCATACAGCGCTTCTGCATGGACGAGCGCCATCGCTTCATGCACTTTAGCGCGGTCGGCAGCCGACAGGATGCCCAGACGGCCGGTGTAGGGATAGCGGCCTGCGGCGGCAACTTCACCGCAGGTCATCAGCTCGGGGCGGCTGCGGTCGGTCATCAGAACCGACAGGCGCTGTGCAATGGCGCGTTCGTGCATACCGGACATATCGCGTCCGTCCAGATAGACCGTGCCGCCGAGCGGCATCAGCTGACGGATGATGCTTTTGAGAATGGTGGATTTGCCCGCACCGTTGGGGCCGATCAGCGTAAGGATTTCGCCGCGGCGCACCTGAAGAGTGATATCCCGGATCAGGGGAACGCCGCGGTAGCCGACGGTCAGCCCGTCGGTATGCACCAGAAACTCATGCAAGGCTCAGCTCCCCCTTTCATCCGTGCGCAGACGGCGGCGCACCATGATCCAGATGACGACCGGTGCGCCGAGCACCGCCGTAACCGAGCTGATGCCCAGCTCGGTCGGTGCAAACAGCGTGCGTGCAAGCAGGTCGCACAGCAGGCAGAACGCGCCACCGCCCAGAAAACAGCCCGGAATGATCACAAGCGGCTTGGCGGTGCCGAACAGCCCTTTGACCAGATGCGGCACTGCGATGCCGACAAAAGAAACCGGACCGGCAAAGGCTGCCACGCAGGCGGACAGCAGTCCGGACAGCAGGATGAGCGCAAGACGGAACCGGCGGATCGGCACGCCGACGCTCTGCGCGTAGCCTTCGCCCAGTTGATAGGCGCCGATCGGCTTGGACAGCAGGAATGCCAACGCGAGTGCAGTCAGTACAACCGGAGCCAGCACGCGCACATTGTCCCACGAGATGCCGGAAAAGCTGCCGCGCGACCAGTTGTGCAGGTTGACGATGTTGGCATCATCCGCAAAGGTCACCACAAAGTCGGTGATGGCAGAACAGATATCGCCGATCATCACGCCGCAGACGATCAGCAGCCCCATCTGCCGCACTTTTTGCGACAGCAGCAGTACGATCCCCATTGCCGCCATGGCTCCGGCAAAGGCCGCGGCAATCATACCCGCAGAGCCGATGAGGAAGCCACGGCACAGCAGGCCGACCATGAGCAGCGAAACCGCCAGCCGCGCCCCGGAAGAGATGCCGAGGATGAATGGGCTGGCGATCGGGTTGTTAAAAAAGGTTTGCAGCAGGAAACCCGCGACCGACAACGCGCCGCCCAGCAGAATACCGGCCAGACTGCGCGGCAGGCGAAGCTCCCACAGGATGGCGGCGTGCTCACCGCTGCGGTGCAGCAGACCGCGCAGCACCTCGCCTGCGGAAAGGGAGATGCTGCCGACGTTCAGGCTGCAGATCAGCAGAAGCATGAGCACCAGCGCCAGCGCGGCAAAGGCCGCAGCAGTGCGGCGGCGGGACGGTTGCTCCATCAGGGGGGATTCCTCCTTTGCGTCAGGTCAGGCGGTGCAGATAGGTAAGCGCCGCAGGGTCAGGGGCGGGGTCGGTCAGTACAGTGTGGATATCCAGAATCATCCCGCCCAGCCCCATGGAGGACTGGAACAGGTTCTGCCCGGTGCACCATACGCTGCCCTCGCGCACAGCTTTGCAGTCTGCAAGCAGGGGGCTTTTGGCGAGCAGCTCTTCCATGGTGTGCAGCTCGCCGCCGATCGTGCTGTTGTAGATCAGGCAGTCCGCGTCCTTTGCACCGGCGTAAAAAGCTTCCATTTGCAGGTTGGTGGTGGAAAGGGCATTGTCCTCCTGCGCGGAAAGCTCGGAAAACACATAATCTCCGCCCGCCATGTCGATCATTTTGGCGACATAGTCCCCGGATTTACGCACCGTAACCGAACCGTTGGTATTGATATGGAAAAACGCAACGGTTTTGCCTGTGTCCGGCTGATCGGCAATAGCGGAAAGTCGGTCAAGCTCGGCTTGATACACGGCTTCGGCCTGCGTCTCACAGCCCAGCAGTACACCGTACAGCTTGACCCATTCCATGCGGCCGAGGGGGTCGCTTTCGTAGCTGGAACGCTCGACCAGCACGGGCACGCCGAGCCGTTCGAGTTGCTCCTTGACCTCAGGCGTGTGGTAGATCATGGTGGATTCGACCGCAAGGTCGCATTGCTCCGCATAGATACGTTCATAGTCCGGGGCGCTGTATTTGCCGGCGTACAGAATATCGCCGCGCTCCATGGCCTGCCGTGCCTCGGGGATATACCAGCCATCCGCATCCGTGCCGGACAGGCGGATGCTGTCCAGACCGCCTACCGCACGGAACAGATCCATAGCGGAGGTGGCAACCAGATAGATGCGGTCGAGCGGCTGCTGCAAGATGACCGTGCCGTTATCCAACCCGTCCGGGACATCCTGCCCGGCGGGGACGACCAGATACCGGCTGCCATCCGCAATGTCGATACGGGCGTACCCGTTTTTGTAATAGCTGACGGTAAACTGATCCGCATGGGTGAGCGGTAAGCTGTATTCATAAGTCAGGCCGCACCAGTCCGCTGCTGCGGGAGCAGATGGATCCGAAGCCGGGGCTGTACAGCCGGGCAGCAGCAGGATACCGGCGCAAAGCAGCGCCGCAAATATCTTTCTCATGTGTCCGCGGGGGTGATCGAGGCGGAATCGAACCGCAGGGTATAGTCGATCTCATGCGGTTCGCTCATCGCCGTGGTGTTGGCCTTGACCGGCATCGCCCGGTCGAATACGGTGACCGGGATCGAGCAGACCGCGTGGCCGTCGGTCACGGCGGCAGGATACTGCATGGTGCCGATCTTCATATAATCGTAATTCGGGCTGCTCCAAACGATCTCCGCCGTGATCTCGCCGTTCTGCACGGTGAGCTTGGCGGGGGAGGAGACGCTGGCTCTGCCCGAGCCGCCGGTCAGGGTGACATCGGCCAGATAGCTGCCGTCCGGCAGCGACAGGCTCTCTGCCGTGACGAGTACGCCGGGGGCAAAGGCATCCGCCGGCAGGGAATCTGCGCGGAACAGCAGCGTGCGGTCGTACCATTTCTCCTTCTTTTTGCTGAACGCCGCGCAGCCGATACCCTGATCGAGCGCTTCGACCGGAACGGTAAAGGTGTGGGCGCCGGTTTCGGTTTCTGCAAACGGGATGTATGCGCTTTCAGCAGCGGCAGCGGCCTGTTCTCCCGTGCCCATATAGATATACCGGTATCCGGTGCCGCCCATAGTCATTTTGGCGGTCATGCTGCCGTTTTGTACGGTCAGCTCGCAGGCTTCTACCTGAAACATGGCGGAGCTGGAGTCCACCGTGACCGGATAGACGCCATCCCGGAGCTGGTCGCCGGTGAGCGGCGTCATGCCCTCCTCAACGACCTCGTGTACCTCGGTCATTTCGCCTGGTGCGGCAACGGCATTGTTTGGCGCGGGAATATCCTGCGCTGCGGGTTTTGCGCTGCATCCGGCGGTCAGCAGCAGTGCAGCCAGCGACAGCGCGCCCCAAAATCGGGTTGTTTTCATCCTATCGTATAGTGCTCCGCCGGTTGACCGGAGCACGGCTCCTTTCTTGCAGTATGCGGGGAATCAGGCGAGCGTATCCATAGCGGCCTGTGCGTGCTTCACGAACAGGGACTGGACTGCTTCCAGCTCGCCCAAGCCGCTGAGCACGGTCGTTACCTCATAGCCGGCGTTTTCAAAGGCGGTCTTCCACGAGTCCTCCTCATCGCCTGCCATATCGTTGTTGGCGTGGTCACCTGCAACGATCATCAGCGGGCGCAGCACGACCTTTTTGCAGCCGCTTTTCTGCACGGCAGCCAGCACATCCTCCAGCGAGGGGGAGGCTTCGACCGTGCCGATGAAGTAATTGGTGTGGCCGGCCCCGGTCAGCATGGCTTGCAGCTTGGCGTATACGCCGTTGGAGGCCGCTTCCGTGCCGTGTCCCATAAAGCAGATGGCGGTTTCGCCGTCATCATATGTTTTGGTCGCGTCGATGATCGCCTGCATCACAGCCTGAAAATCCGCATCGCTGGTCAGCAGCGGCTTGCCGATGGCGATCTGCTCGAACGCATCGCTATACTGTGCGGCTTCTTCGATCAGGTCGTTGTACTCCAAACCGTCCATCAGATGGGTCGGCTGAATGACCAGCTTTTTCACGCCGTTTTCCACAGCGCGGTCGAGCGCTTCACCGACGTTGTCGATGGAAACGCCGTCGCGGGATTTGACGTGGTCAATGATGATCTGGCTGGTAAAGCCGCGGCGCACGGTATAATCCGGGAAGGCCTGCTCCATGGCCTGTTCGATCGCACCGATGGTCAGGCGGCGGCTGTCGTTATAGCTGGTGCCGAAGCTGACAACCAGCAGCTCGTTTTCACCGATCTCATTCTGGTTGCGGGGATCGTCCAAGCTTGCATCACCTGTTTCGTAGTTTTCTTCCGGGTCGGCCTGTGCGGCAGGGCCGCCGTCTGCGGGGGGCGTTTGATTGCTGCCGCAGCCGGACAGCAGGGCGGCGAGCATGGAAGCCGTCAGCATCCATGCGCTGATTTTGTTGTGTTTCATTTGTTTTCCTCCTTAATATGCCGGAGCTGTCCGGCAGCACATTGTATCCGGCAGCCGCAAGGCGGACAGGAAAAACAAACCCCTTTTCCCGCGCGGCGCGGAGAAAGGGATCGCAGTAAAACACAGCGGTTTCAGTACGATCAAGCCCTCGTGATCCGGAATGTTGTTCCTGTACCAACAGACGGCAGGTTTCCTGGCTCGCAGATCGACACGCACGCCTGCCTTCCCGATCGGTCGATCAGTGGCGGAAATTCCAAAGACGTACGCTCCCTGCTTACAGTGACGAGATCGCACAGGTTTTGCACCTGTTTCCCCTTTACCCCTGACGTTTCCGCAAAGCGGAAAGCAGGGCACCGGCTGTTCGCTTCCTATGCAGTTGTACCGCGCCCGCAGGGGGGACGGTTTTCCGATATGCCACATTATACTACATCGCAGAACAGGGTGCAACGCATTTTGCGGAGAAAACACAGCAAAGCCGGAGGAAAGCGGATGACAGGCTCCCTCCGGCGCAAACGGCAGTTTATAATTTGGATAAAAGCTGCTTGAGCCATGCCTCGTTCATGGCAGGGGTATCGCGCAGCGGAAAGTCCAGCCCCATCCGGTCATATTTTTCGATGCACAGCTTGTGGAAAGGCAGAAATTCGAGCTTTTCCAGATTGGGACAGCTTTCGGCGCGTGCTTTGACCAGACGCAGATGCTCCGGATCATCGGTCAGGCCGGGTACGACCACATGCCGCACCCAGAGCGGCACGCGTTTCATCGCGGTAAGCTGCAAAAAGCGTTCGACCTGCGCAAGGTCGGCGCGGCAGTAGCGCCGGTAGTCCGCTGCGGTGAGGAATTTCAGATCGCACAGCACCAGATCGGTGTGCCGCAGCACGCGCTCGGCCGCGGCGGTTGGGCAGCCGGTGCCGGAGGTATCCAGCGCGGTGTGTACGCCCTGCTCATGCAGCTTTTGAAAGAATTCTGCGACAAAGGGCGCTTGCAGCAGCGGTTCACCGCCCGAAACGGTCACGCCGCCGCCGTTTTTCCAATAGGGGCGGAAGCGCAGCACACGGCGCACAAGTGCATCCGTGTCGATTTCTTCCCCGCCGGTGGGGTCCCATGTATCCGGATTGTGGCAGTAAACGCAGCGCAGCGGACAGCCTTGCAGAAATACCACACAGCGCACGCCTGGCCCGTCTACCGCGCCAAGGGACTGGATGGAATGGATGCGTCCGGTCATCAAGTCACAACCTTTCATACAAATGATGCGTGCAGGGGATGCTTTTGCAAAGCAAAGGACATTCCGTCTGCGCGGCGGGCGCACAAGAGGGGAGACACCGATGGTTTCTCCCCTCTTGCGAATCATCCCGCTTCCTTCAGGACGCGCTGCGCGCGTAAAAGTAAAGTACCTGTTTCCGGCTGCCGCCCGGTCCGCAGGATCAGAACAGCGTTTCCGGGGCGCACCCCGGAATCCGCTTTGGGCAGGCGGCATCGGTTTTTCGGGGGAGAGGCGGCCTGCCCGCAGGGAGGGGGAAATCAGATCGCTTCGTGGAAGGTGCGGGAAATGACTTCGCGCTGCTGCTCACGGCTGAGCTTATAGAAGTTGACCGCATAGCCCGATACGCGGATGGTCAGGTTGGGATACTGCTCGGGATGCTCATAGGCGGCCAGCAGCGTATCGCGGTTGAGCACGTTGACATTCAGGTGGTGTGCGTTTTGCGCAAAATAGCCGCCCATGATAGCCACGAGATTGTCCACCCGCTCTGCATCGGTTTTGCCGAGTGCGCCCGGGGTGATCGAGAAGGTGTTGGAAATACCGTCGCGGCAGTAATCGTAGCTGAGCTTGGCGACGGAGTTGAGCGAGGCCAGCGCGCCCGACTGGTCGCGGCCGGACATCGGGTTGGCGCCCGGTGCGAGCGGCTCGCCGCGGCGGCGGCCGTCCGGGGTATTGCCGGTTTTTTTGCCGTACATCACGTTGGAGGTGATCGTCAGGATGGACAGGGTATGGACCGCGCCGCGGTACAGCGGGAACTGCGTCAGCGCCTGATAGAATTTTTCTACCTGCTCGCAGGCGATGGCATCCACGCGGTCGTCATCGTTGCCGAACTTGGGGAAGTCCCCCTCAATCGCAAAATCGACGATGATGCCGGTGTTTTCGTCGCGGATGGGACGAACCTTGGCGTATTTGATCGCAGAAAGCGAATCCGCCATGCAGCTCATGCCTGCAATGCCGAAGGCCATCAGGCGGCGTACATCGGTGTCGTGCAGTGCCATCTGGCTGCTTTCGTAGGCGTATTTATCGTGCATATAGTGGATGGTGTTCATAGCGGAGATATAAGTTTTGGCCAACCACGGACGGTAAAAGTCGATGCGGCGGCAAACCTCGTCATAGTCGAGCACGTCACCCTCCATGACCGGCAGCGCGGGGCCGACCTGCTCGAGCTTGTTTTCATCGCGGCCGCCGTTGATCGCCATCATCATAAGCTTGGCGATGTTGGCACGCGCACCGAAGAACTGCATATCCTTGCCCACGCGCATGGCGGAAACACAGCAAGCGATGGCGTAATCATCCCCGTAATAGGGGCGCATCACGTCGTCGTTCTCGTACTGCAGCGCATCTGTGTCGATCGAAACCTTGGCGATGAATTTCTTCCAGTTTGTGGGTAACTGCTCGCTCCACAGAACGGTCAGGTTCGGCTCGGCGGCAGGGTTCAGGTTGTACAGGGTGTTGAGCATACGGTAGCTGTTGCGGGTGACCATATGGCGGCCGTCCTCGCCGATGCCGCCGACTGCTTCGGTGATCCACATCGGGTCACCGCCGAACAGTTCGTTGTATTCGGGGGTGCGCAGGTGGCGCGCCATGCGCAGGTGCAGCACAAAATCATCCATGATTTCCTGCGCTTCGCTTTCGGTCAGGATACCGGCCTTGATATCCCGCTCAAAATAGATATCGAGGAAGGTGGAGGTGCGGCCAAGGCTCATTGCCGCGCCGTTCTGCTCCTTGATGCCTGCGAGGTAGCCGAAGTACAGCCACTGCACGGCTTCCCGGGCGGTTTCCGCCGGGCGGGCGATATCGTACCCGTAGGATGCCGCCATTTTGATCATATCGCGCAGCGCCTTGATCTGGTCGCTCAACTCTTCGGCGGTGCGGATCTGCGCCTCGGTGGTCGGCACTTCGCCGAGCGCATCCTTGTCGCGCTGCTTTTCCGCGATCAGACGGTCAACGCCGTAGAGCGCCACGCGGCGGTAGTCGCCGATGATGCGGCCGCGGCCGTAGGCGTCCGGCAGGCCGGTCAGCAGGCCGACATGGCGCGCCTCGCGCACATCCTTGGTGTAGGCGGCAAATACGCCGTCGTTATGGGTTTTGTGATATTTGAACTGCTCCTCGATCTGCGGGGAGACCTCATATCCGTACTGCTTGCAGGCGTCGCGCACCATGCGCATCCCGCCGAACGGATTGCAGGCGCGCTTGAGGGGTTCGTCGGTCTGCAGGCCGACGATGATCTTGCGCGCCCGGTCAAGGTAGCCCGGGCCGAACGCCGTGATGTTGATGACGGTTTCCGTGTCGATGCTGCGCACGCCGCCCTTTTCACGCTCTTCGGCGAGCAGCGCGTCAAACTGCGCGCGCACCGCCTGCGTGCGGTCGGTCGGCCCGGCGAGAAAGCTGCCGTCGCCGTCATAAGGGGTGTAGTTTTTCTGGATGAAGTCGCGGACGTTGATCTCCTTCTGCCAATCGCCGCTTACAAAGGTATTCCATGCGTTTGCCATGATGCAGTTCTCCTTTTTTGTGCGGCTGCCCATTTGCAAATAAAAAAGGGCAGCATAATAATAGGCGCTCCCTGTTTCCCGGTGGTTTGCATTCCACCTTAAGTCCGTCAGTTGCAGGGAACCTGTCTTGCTTTAGCATAGCATAAAAAACACGGGCAGGCAACCAACGAAGCGCACAAATATTTTCGTCCGAAACCGGCATAAACAGGAGAAGATGCCGAAAAAAATAGGCGGGCAGATGGGTGAAAAAATCTTCACAAGCGGCGAAAAAAGGGGTATCATAAAGGTAATCAAACGATACAGGAGGCGACACGAATGAAAATCGGTATGTTGACGAGCGGCGGCGACTGCCAGGGTCTGAATGCGGCGCTGCGCGGCGTGGCAAAGACCCTGTACAACGAGCTGGGCAATAAAGTGACCATTTACGGCATTCGGGACGGATACCGCGGCCTGATCGAGGGCGATTACCATGTGATGAGCCCCAAGGATTTTTCCGATATCCTGACGGTGGGCGGCACGATCCTCGGCACCTCGCGCCAGCCGTTTAAGGAGATGCAGAAGGCCAAGGAGGACAGCGAGGAGACCAAGCTCGAAAAAATGCTCAAAACCGTGCGTGACGAGGGCTTCGACTGCCTCGTGATCCTCGGCGGCAACGGCACGCATAAAACCGCCAATCTGCTCAGCCAAAACGGTGTGAACGTGGTGACCCTGCCCAAGACCATCGACAACGACCTGTGGGGCACCGAACTGACCTTCGGCTTCCAGTCCGCGATCGATATCGCCTCTGCGGTGATCGATTCCATCCACTCGACCGCGTTCTCCCACTCGCGCGTGTTTATTGTGGAGGTTATGGGGCACAAGGCCGGATGGCTGACGCTGTATGCCGGCATCGCTTCGGGGGCGGATGTGATCGTCATTCCCGAGATCCCGTACAGCGCCAAGGCGATCGCCAAAGCGATCCAAAAGCGTGAGCAGAGCGGCAAGCGCTTTTCCATCCTTGCGGTGGCAGAGGGCGCGGTCAGTCAGGAAGAAGCCAAAATGAGCAAAAAGGAGTTTAAGGCGGCGCGCGAAAAAATGCCGTATCCGTCCATCTCCTACCGCATTGCGGACGAGCTGCGCGAGCTGACCGGGCAAGAGATCCGCGTGACCATCCCCGGGCATTACCAGCGCGGCGGCGCGCCTTGCCCGGCAGACCGGCTGCTGACCAGCCGTTTCGGTGTGGCGGCGGCGCAGCTCATCCGGGAGAAAAAATACGGCTATATGGTCGCGCTGCAAAACGACCGCATCGTGCCGGTGCCGCTGTCCGAGGTGGCGGGCAAGCTGAAAACCGTGCCGCCCGATGGGGAAGTAGTGCGCGCGGCGCGTGCGCTCGGCCTTTCGATGGGTGACTGAAAAAGACGTGTGTATACCTTATTATATATAAGGGGTTTTTCACCGCCTGCGGGCAGCGGGGGATTTCGCCCGCTGCGGCGGGCGGGAGACGATGCCGCACGCGCGGCAGGCGCACAAGGGGGGGAAGCCTCTCAAAATAAAAAGCCCGCACTCTTTTCAAAGAGTGCGGGCAGGATGCGTGGTGCCGCCAGCCGGAATCGAACCGGCACAGTATCGCTACCGGGGGATTTTAAGTCCCCTGCGTCTACCAGTTCCGCCATGGCGGCATGATATGATTATAACAGACCGGATGCGGGCTGTCAAACCGGAACATGCGGAAAGTGCCGGCGGGGACGGAAAATGTATACCTTATTATATATGGCAGCCGGCAGCGGTGGACAGGCTGCCGCTGTTTTTTTGATGAGAAGTATGGAAAAAATAAAAAAAGGCTTGACCCTGCCGTTGCGTCAACCGGTATACTGAAAGCAGATGAGGAGGGAAAGCAATGGAATACAGCATTCACGCGCTGGCGGAGCTGGCCGGCATCAGCACGCGCACCCTGCGGTATTATGATTCGATTGGCCTGCTGCA
Source organism: Agathobaculum desmolans ATCC 43058 (assembly GCF_000701665.1). GTDB lineage: Bacteria > Bacillota > Clostridia > Oscillospirales > Butyricicoccaceae > Agathobaculum > Agathobaculum desmolans. Next base: position 24,029 of record NZ_JNJN01000026.1, read on the forward strand.
TCCGTGCGGTGCAACGGCGGCTGGCTACCGTCTGTACGGTCCGCGTGAAGTCGATCTGCTGCAGCAGATCTTGTTTTACCGGGCGCTGGGTGTGCCGCTGCGTGAGATCGCCCGTATCGTGCAGGCGGATGATTTCGACCGGCTGACGGCACTGCGCTCGCATTTGTCCGCACTGTATGCACGGCAGGCGCAGACAAGTGCCCTGATCGAGACCGTACAGAAAACCATTCACACGCTGGAGAAAGGAGATACGATGCAGGATAGAGAAAAGTTTGAGGCATTTAAGCAGCGCATCGTGCAGGAAAATGAGGCGCAGTACGGCGCGGAGGTGCGCGCCCGCTATGGTGATGCGCAGGCGGATGCGGCCAATGCCCGTCTGCTTGGTATGAGTGAGGCGGATTACGAACGCTTTGAAGCCCTGAAGGAGGAAGTGCAGCAGGCGCTTGAGCAGGCGGTGCGGCACGGCAGCGATCCGGCCGGGCCGGAGGGGGAGCGCATCGTGCGGCTGCACAAAACGTGGCTGGGGATGACGTGGAAGGAGTACAGCGCCGAGGCGCATCAGGCGCTTGCCGAAGGGTATGTGACGGATGAACGCTTTGCCGCGTATTATGACCGGCGTTTGCCGGGCTGCGCCCGCTTTTTATGTGATGCGGTGCAGCACTGGGCAAAATAAGGCTGTTGGGTTGTAAAAAGTGAAAATCACCGCCTGAAGTGCACAAAAAACGAGGTGAAAAATTATATAATCTTCCATTATATAATCTTCCAGATGTATGCAAGACATTTTACGAATTCGCGCAAAAGCCCTTGCATTGACAGATAGATATTGTATAATTTATATAGATAACGTGCGCTGCTGCCAGCGCAGTTAAATAACAGGATGAGGTGATCCCAATGGATTTTATGTCGGAATATAAGCGTTGGTTGGAAAATCCCGCTCTTTCCGAAGAAGAGCGTGCGGAGCTGAAAGCTGTCGAGCAGGATCGGGAAGAGGTGGAGAGCCGCTTTTTCGCGCCGCTGTCCTTCGGTACGGCGGGTCTGCGCGGTGTGCTCGGCGTCGGTCTGAACCGGATGAACCGCTTTACGGTCGGGCAGGCGGCACAGGGTCTTGCCAACCTGATCGTGTCCAACGGCAAGTCTGCCATGGACCGCGGTGTTGCTATCGCGTATGACAGCCGCCATTTCTCGGCGGAGTTTGCCCGTCAGTCTGCCTGCATCCTCGCGGCAAGCGGGATCAAAACCCTGCTGTTCGATGAGCTGCGTCCCACGCCGGAGCTTTCGTTTGCGATCCGCCATTACGGCTGCATTGCGGGCATCAATATCACCGCCTCCCACAACCCCAAGGAGTATAACGGCTACAAGGTCTATTGGGAGGACGGTGCCCAGCTTCCCCCCGCGGAAGCCGACGTGGTCGCCAAGGAAATGGCGGCGACCGATATCTTCACCGGTGTACGCACGGGTGACTACGATGCTTTGGTGGCCAGCGGCATGATCCGTATTCTGTCGGCGGAAACTGACGAAGCGTATCTGGACGAAGTCATCAAGGTGGCGGTCAATCCGGACTGTGTGAAGCAGGTAGCGGACGAGTTTAAGCTGGTTTACACCCCGTTCCACGGCGCGGGCTATCGTCTGGTACCGGAGATCCTGCGCCGCCTCGGCTATAAGCACATCATCTGCGAGCCCGAGCAGATGAAGATCGACGGTGATTTTCCGACGGTCAAAAACCCCAATCCGGAATACAAGGAAGGTTTCACACTTGCCATTGAACTGGCTAAGCAGAACGATGTCGATTTGATCATCGGCACCGATCCGGATGCAGACCGCACCGGTATTATGCTGAAGGATAAAACCGGCGAGTATGTCACGCTGTCGGGCAATCAGGTGGGCGTTTTGCTGACCGATTATATCATTACTGCCAAAAAACTGACAGGCACCATGCCCAAGCACCCGGCGGTACTCAAAAGCATTGTAACCACCGAAATGGCGCGTGCCGCGGCAGAAAAAAACGGTGTGGCGTGCTTTGATACTTTTACCGGCTTTAAGTTCCTGGCGGAAAAGATCAAGCAGTTTGAAAAGAGCGGATCGCACCGTTATATCTTCGCCTTTGAGGAGAGCTACGGTTATCTGTGCGGCGATTATGCCCGTGATAAGGATGCGGTCACCGCTTCCATGCTGATTGCAGAGATGGCGGCTTATTACCGCACGCAGGGCAAGACCCTGTATGACGCAATGGAGGAGATGTACGAAAAGTACGGCTACTATTGCGAGCAGACCATTTCGATCACCATGCCGGGCGTATCCGGCCTGCAGCGCATGAAGGAGCTGATGGCTGAGCTGCGCGCGCAGCCGCTGACGCAGATCGGCCCGGACAAGGTCGAGTTCACCCGCGATTATATGCCGGGCACCCGCACCTGCATGGCGGACGGCGCGGCGGAAGAGATAGAGCTGAAGGGGCAGAATGTAATGTACTACGAGCTGGAAGGCGGTACGACGTTCATCATCCGTCCCTCCGGCACTGAGCCGAAGGTTAAGGTTTATATTATGGCGAAGGGCGCGGACAAGGCGGAGGCTGCCGCCAAGGTGGATGCGCTGGCTGCCGCAGCGAAGGAGATCGTTCAGTAAAAAATAATGGTTCCAACAAGGGCGTGCGCCGGGTTCCGACGCACGCCCTTGCGGCATTTTGGAGGGATTGATATGGCACGTATCCTGCCGAGAGTGCTGGCAGGGCTTGCGCTATCCGCTGTGGTGATGGGCGGAACGGCTTGGGTAGAGCATGTGGTTGTGCCGGGGAGCATTCCGGGATTGGCGGAATTTGCGCAGCAGCTTCCCCATGCGGTGCGCTTTGACTGCGAGATCGACCGAAGCGGGGTGGATGGACAGACGCCGCCGCAGTATACCGTCCGGGCGTATGATCGGAACCACCGTCTGGTCGGTACTCTATGGGCGGGCGGGGAACTGTCCACAACCTGTATGGAAACTCTGCAATATGATGCTGCGGGAAACTGCACCGGCAGTACCTATCACGGCGGGGACGGTACGGTTTCGCAAACGCGCTTCGCCTATGATGGACAGGGGCGGAAGCACGTGGAGGAACGGTATCGGGAGGGGATGCTGGAGTATGCTGCGTTCTATACTTATATGCCACAGGCGGACGGCACATGGCTGTGTCGAATGGCGGAGCACGGTAAAGCGCGCGGCATGATCGAGAATAGCTGGGTCACTGACTATGCGGGCAGAATGCTGTATATGCAAAGCCCGAATGGTGTGTTTTGCATGGAATCGGCCTATGATGAAAAGGGTCGGGAAACGCATACCGTGATACGGAAGTATGGTGTTGTTGATCAGGAAAATTTCTACACGTATATCGACGCACCGGATGGCAGCGGGACATGTACGGAAGAATATTACAGCGCTGGGGTACTCGCGCTGCGCATCAAACGGATCTTTGATGCGCAGGGGATCTGCATTCGGGAAATTTATACAGGTGATACCGCGGGCAATGGTGAAACCGTGCGCACGGTACGGACGCTGAAGCGGTAAGGAGGAAAGATAGAAATTATGCCGAAGGTATTGGAGGTTTGCGCGGATTCGGTGGAAAGCGCGGTCACGGCGGCGCGCAGCGGCGCTACGCGGATCGAGCTGTGCAGCGCACTGGCGGCGGGCGGGCTTTCACCGGATGAGGACATGTACCGCATGGTGCGCGAGCGGGTGGATATTCCGGTGCGGGTGCTCCTGCGCCCGCGCAGCGGGGATTTTCTGTATTCGGATGCGGAGTATGAGCTGCTGCGGCGGCAGGTGCGGCGGTTTGCCGCGCTCGGCGCGGATGGTGTGGTGATCGGCATTCTGCGGGAGGACGGCACGCTGGACGCGGCGCGCATGGCGGGGCTGATCGAGTTGGCAGGCGGATGCGGGGTGACGCTGCACCGCGCGTTTGACGTATGCCGTGATCCGCTGGAGGCGCTGGAGACCGCGCGGGCGCTCGGCGTGGATACCATACTGACCTCAGGACAGCAGGCGGCGTGCACGCAGGGGGCGGCACTGCTGCGGCAGCTGGTGCAGGCCGCGCGGGGAAAACCGCAGATTTTGATCGGCGCGGGGGTGAACGCTGCGGTCATCCGCCGCTTACAGCCGCAGACCGGCGCAGATGCGTTCCACCTTTCCGCCAAGCACACGGTGGAGAGCGGTATGCGTTTCCGCCGGGAGGGCGTGCCGATGGGGCAGCCCGGTCTCAGCGAATTTGCGATCGTGCGGTGCGATGGGGCGGCGGTGCGAGCCGCACGGGCGGCGCTGGATGCCCTGTGTCCCGCTTAAAACAGCAGCCAGCCCGCGGAACGGTAGTCGGTTCCGCGGGCTGGTTTGGCTATGTGGGTTATTCGTCGGCTTCGTGGTCGCGCTGCTCTTCGCGCTTGAGCTTTTGCTCGTTGGCATAAACGCGGCTTTGCAGGCGGCACAGCTCCTGCGCAAGCGGGTCGGGCAGATGGATCTGGTCGAGATCGTAGGAGGGGCTGGATACCCGCAGGCCGTCGATCTTGACCACACGTGCCTTCACGCCGACCACGGTCGAGCCGGGCGGGACCTCCTGCAGCACAACGGCATTGGCGCCGATGCGGCTGTTGTCGCCCACCTTAAACGGGCCGAGCACCTTGGCGCCGGTCGAGATCAGAACATTGTTGCCGATGGTTGGATGGCGCTTGCCGGTATCGTGTCCCGTGCCGCCAAGGGTGACGCCGTGGTAGATCGTGCAGTCATCGCCGATCTCGGCGGTTTCGCCGATGACGATGCCCATGCCGTGGTCGATAAACAGACGGCGGCCGATGGTCGCGCCGGGGTGGATCTCAATGCCGGTCAGGTGGCGGGCAAACTGGCTGAGCCAGCGCGCCAGAAAGAATCGCTTGTGCTGATAGAGCCAATGCGCCTGCCGGTGCAGGATCAGGGCGTGAAAGCCCTGATAGAGAAGGAAAACCTCCAGTGTGGTGCGCGCAGCAGGGTCGCGGTCGCGGATAGAACGCGCATCGTCTAAAAGCCCTTTGAAGATCATAAAAATCATCCTATCAAAACAGTGTGAATTGCGGGGTATTTATCATTATAGACGCTTTGCGGCGAAAATTCAAACACTACGTTGAAATCTGCGGAAAAAGTGGTATAATGTAAGAAGATTTTTCTGAACGAGGTAAGAAAATTATGAAAATTACTGTCATGGGGCTGGGCTATATCGGCCTGCCCACCGCGATCACACTGGCGGAGGCCGGTTTTGAGGTTTGCGGCTTCGACGTAAATGAAAAAACAATAGAAACGCTGCAGGGCGGCCATATCCATATTGTTGAGCCGGGGCTGCAGCAAGCGTTTGAAACGGCAGTCAGCCATGGGCATCTGCATTTCTCAAGCGAGCTGGCTCCGTCCGATGTATTTTACATTGCAGTGCCCACACCGTTTTATCAGGATGAGACCGGTACGCATAAGGCAGATCTCAAGTTTGTCGAGTCCGCCGGCCGGATGGCGGGCAAGCTGCTTGCGCCGTCCAATCTGGTGATTCTCGAATCCACCGTGCCGCCGCACACCAGCGAAATGCTCGCCCGTGTGCTTTCGGAAGAATCCGGCATCCCGATGGAGGAGATCCATGTGGCGCACTGTCCGGAGCGGGTCATCCCGGGTAATATGATGTATGAGCTGAAGAACAACGACCGCATCGTCGGCGCGCGCACGCCCGAAGCGGCTGAAATGGCGGCCGCCATTTACGAAAAGGTGCTGGATAAGGGGATCGTCCACAAGACCGACGACCTGACTGCCGAAATGTGCAAGCTGACCGAAAACACCTTCCGCGATGTCAACATCGCCTATGCAAACGAGCTTTCGGTCATCTGTGATAAAATGGGCATCGATGTATTCGAGCTGATCAAATTGGCCAACTGCCATCCGCGCGTCAATATCCTGACGCCGGGCGTCGGCGTCGGCGGACACTGCATCGCGGTCGATCCGTGGTTTATTTACGAGCAGTTCCCGGCGGAGGCCAAGGTGATCCTTGCCGCGCGTGAGCGCAATGAAAACAAGCCCCGCTTTGTGGCGAACAAGGTGGTTTCCGAGCTGGGTAAGGTGACGGATACCGTCGGTGTGCTCGGCTTGTCCTATAAGCCGGATGTGGACGATATGCGCGAGTCCCCCTCGATCGAGCTGTGCCACATTTTGCAGGAGAAGGGCGTAAACGTCATCGCCTGCGAGCCGTTCTCGCAGGAAAGTGCGGTGCAGGGCATCCCGAACGTCTCCTTTGAGGAGGTTTTAGCCAAGGCGGATTATCTGGTGATTACGCTGGGTCATACTCTATTCAAAGATAACAAAAAGTTGATTGCCGAAAAGCCGCATTACGACTGTGTCGGTCTAATGGAGTAAGCGGAACAAAAAGCGGTGCAGCATGAAAACTGCACCGCTTTTATATGGGGCGTGCTGCGGTTCGCCAGATGGTATAATTGTGACTTTTTTGTGATTATCCTTGTATCAGCAGCGCAAAGGTGCTATACTGATTAAAGTTTGTTTTAGTTTTTGATAGCAAGGAGAATCGTAACATGAGCAAATGGGTGCAGCGCGCGGTCGCGCTGGTCGTGATGCTGGCTGTTGTGATGGGCGCTACGGTGTGGGGCTCGGCCGGTATGGTGATAAACTACGAAAAACCGCAGACAGATGCGCCGGTCGTTATGACGATCAACGGCGAGGAAGTCCATGCGGACGAGTATGCGGGCTACATGCAGCTGATTCTGCTGAACACCGTGTCTACTTATCAGCAGTATGCGCAGATGTTCGGTATGGAGGGCGAGTATACCATTGACTCGATCGGTAAGGAAATGGGCCCCTACCTGTACGAAAACGTTAAGGGGCAGATAGCCTATCTGTATGTGGCGCGCCAGAAGCTGGCGGAAAACGGTCTTGAAGTGCCCTTTGCGGCTCGCAAGGCGCTGAAGCGGACCCGTCAGTCTATGATCGATCAGCTCGGCGGGGAGGAGAATTATCTCAACTTCCTTGCGGAAAATGGTTTTTCCGATCTGGGTTACTGCAACATGAGCTATTCGCAGGAGTGCATCAATACGCTTGGCGAGTATTTCTTTGGTGAAAACGGCGCTGCCGCGCCGAGCGAAGAAGAACTGATGCAGTATTTCCGCGACAATTATCTTGCCGCCAAGCATATCCTGATCTCGATGACCGACTCCACTACCGGCGAACAGATCCGCACGGAGGAGGAGGCCAAGGCCGAGGCGCAGAAGATCCTTGACCGGCTGCATGCAGGGGAGGACTTCGATGCCCTGATGCAGGAAAACAGCGAGGATCCCGGCCTGTCGGGCAATCCGGACGGCTATATCTTCACCGAGGGTGAGATGGTAACCGCGTTCTACGACGCAGCCAAGGCGCTGGGTGAAGATGAGGTATCCGGTTTGGTGAAATCGGATTACGGTTATCATATTATCAAGCGTGTGCCGGTGGATTACGAAGGTCAGTTTGAAAATTACAAGAATGCGCTTACCACGGCGGTCAGCGGCACGATTGAAGATCTGATGAACCAGTGGATTAAGGAAGCGGATGTGCAGACCACCGAGGTGTTCGATCAGATCACCTATCAGAACCTGCGCGAGTACCTGCCGGCGGACGTGCAGGCGCGTCTGGCGGCGTTCGATGCCGTGGCATCCATGCAGATCCCGGCGGACGGCGAGGAGCAGACCGAGCAGCCGCAGGAATAAGGACAGGGACTGCCGGCAGTTCGTATGAGCGGCGTTTGGAAGATCCTCATTGTAAATGGAACAGATAAAAAGTCAGGCTCATGTCCTGACTTTTTATGCATTTGCGCGCAAATACTGTTTGATGCGCGTATGATTGACACCCATCGCTACAATACTTTTTCGGCAAGCTGAAGTCAGGCATATAGCCTGACTTTTATGCTTTAAGAGCGGAATTACTTCCGTAAGGGGATTGTTTTTTTGGATGACACCCGGCGAGACTGCACTGCCGCTTGCCCTGCTCAGCGGTTTTCCAGCAGCCAGAGAAGGGGCGGACGTTCGAACAGGCTGTCGTGCAGATGGACGAGCGCATCCCATGTGGCGCGGTCGGTTTCACCTGTCGGGGGCAGCAGAAAAGCTTGCTGTGCTTGCCGCACGGCGCGTGCGGTGTCTGTGTCATACACGCCGGTCAGTGGGATCGGGGCGGTATCTGTGAAATGCGGGACGGCAGAGCTGAGCAGCAGCTGCAGGACGAAAACGGCCGGGCCGCGGCTATCTGCCCGCAGTGTGGCATCCGGCGCGGTGGGGAAAAACGCGGGCGCGGCGGGCGGCAGATCGGCGGCAGCAAGGGCAAGATAGCGGTCGTACAGCAGCGTCCACGTGTCGAGATCCGCTGTGCCGGTGACGGGCAGCCCGTTTTGCTGCTGGAAGGCGCGCAGTCCGGCGGAAGTTTCCGGGCCGAAGATGCCGTCCGGTATAAGTGGATGCGGATGACCGCCTGCCTGCTGCACGCGGCGCAGAAAACGCTGCAAATCATAAATGTGCGTGCGGCGCTGGGAATCGGTATACATCAGGCATTTGCCTCCTCTCCGACCGGATAGCCCGGATATTGTCCTTCTGCGGTTTGCGAAGCCCCCAGTACGTTGCGCGCAAGCTGTGCCATGTCCTCCCATGTGAGCGGGCCGATCGCGCCGGTAGGAGGCAGGCCGGCAAGCGACTGGATGACGGCGGCTGCATCCCGCGTGGCCGGGCCAAAGATACCGTCAACCGTGACAGTTGGTACCTGCGGATAGCCGCGTGCGATGATATTGATGAGCATTTGTGCCTGACGGACCGCGTCGCCGCGCATCCCTTCCACCAGAAAGATATCCGGCAGGCCGGCAACCTCTTGCAGCCAGCCCTGTGTGGGCTGGGCGGCCAGTATGGAGCGGTAGGTGGAGACCAGCGCGTTCCAAGTTGTCCGGTCGACTACGCCGGTTTCCGGCAGACCGAGCATCCGCTGGTAGGCAGCTGCGGCGGCGCGGGTCTGCGGGCCGAAGATACCGTCGATCCCGGCTGCCTGCCAGCGGGGGAGCTGATCGTAATATTCGCCGGCTACGGCAAGGAAGTACTGTAAAAGCTGTACGCCCGGCCCGGATGCTCCTTCACGCAGGGTTTCGGGGAACTGACGGGAAATATCCTCCAGCGTCAGCCCCTCGCTGTCCAGCTCGCTCAAACGTTTGACGGTGTTGAACAGAAATGCAAGCCGGTACCACGTGGCCTTGCCGGCGATGCCATCCGGCGTCAGGTTGAACTGCTGCTGGAAGGCGCGGACAGCGCGTTCGGTATCCGCATCATAGATGCCGTCGGCGGGATAAATTTTGGGGATCGTGGGAAAGTTGGTGGAAATGCGGTTTAAGCGGTTCTGGATGGTGCGCACATCTTCGGATACATCTCCCAGCCGGAAAACCGTTCCCGGCCACGAACCGCCTAAGTTGGGGGCGATGGGGGCGTTGCGGATGATGTTGATGTCGTTGCCGTAAAACGACCGCACGATTTCCTCGGCGCTTAATCCCTGCTCGGCCAGCGGCACGGTGCCCCACTGGCTCAGCCCGCCCGGACAGGTGACAGTCGTTCCGTTGCAGTATTGCGCAAACAGCGGCTCGACCGCATTGCCGCGCGTCAGGTAATCATTGAACAGCTCATCTACAAGGGTGGAAATGTTTTCGAAAATATCCCGCCCGGCCACAAAGGATTGATCGTACCGGGTCGAGTTGGTGATATCGAAATCATAACCCTGTGAGCGGTACCATTCGGTAAAAACGCGGTTGAGCGCGTAGGAAACCTGCGCGTAAATGTTGGCGCGGATCGCTTCCTCCGGCCAGGTGGGATAGATTTCGGAGGAAGCGACGTTTTTAATGTATTCGGCGAACGGCACGGTGATATTCTCAGCGGGCGCATCCGGCGGGCCGAGGTGCACGGTGATGGTTTCCGGGATGACGACCGGACGGTCGGGCATAGGGCTTCACTCCTCTCCGGATGGTTCGTTATGGTATAGTGCCTGCGGGCTTTCGGCGGCGGTCAGACCGGGAGATGCGGACGCGCCGGTTTCCCCAAGCGGGATGAGGGCGACGGGCAGTACGGCCGGGATGCCGGGAAACATGGCGATGTGCAGGGCGGTGCGCGGCAGATAGCCGGGGTGGGTCGCTTCGACTGTGTAAACGGCGTAGGGCGTGCCGCCGTCCGGCGTCATCGAGTTGGCGCGCGGCGGGGTGGCAAGCGTCAGCGGCGGGGTCATACCGCTCGCGTCGGTGCGCACGGCGTAAAGCAGGGTGCGCGCGCCGTCCTGATCCGCCGGTGTGGATACCGTGACGGCGGCATCCGCGAGCGGGAGCGCACCCAGCGCGGTGGTAACAACAACACGCAGCACGGCGCTGCCGTCCGTTGTGGCTGGCATAAGCAAGGCCTCCTTGTCAAACAGAGCGGGATATATTATAATAAATAATAAAAGCAGAATACAGGTGAAAGGCAGGTATCACAGCATGCAGGAACAACAAAACTTGCTGTCCCGCTGCGAGGCAGAGGAACAGGCGCTTCAATTCACACAGTTTTCCCGTGCAGATGCGCTGGCGCTTGGTCTTAAGCTGCACGAAAATGCAAAAAAACAGCCGATCCCGGTGGCGGTGGAGATCACGGTCAACGGGCTGGTCGTGTTCCGTTATTTTCCGGACGGCGCGCTGCCGGACAGTGAACTGTGGCTCGCCCGCAAGCGCAACACGGTTGAGCTGATGGAAATGTCCTCGCTGCATTTTCTCGCATGGCTGGAAGCAAATGGTGAAACGGTAGAGGGAAGAAAGCTCGAGCCCAATGACTATGCGGCGGGCGGCGGCGGTTTTCCGATCCGTCTGCGCGGCACGGGCGTGATCGGCTCGGTCTGCGTTTCCGGCTTGCCGGATCATCAGGAGGATCACCGGCTGGTGGTCGATACCCTGCGCGAATGGATCGGCGGGTAACACGCGCTGCGGGATACCGTATTTTTTGATCGGTTTTTGTGTCACGCACTTGTTTTGTACATCGGACCGCCGCAGTGATGCGGCGGTCTCGCGTTGTCCAAAAAGCTTCTTACCAACGCATATCGGCAACCCACGCGGTAGCGCGCATAAAACCGCATTTGCAACGCAAATGCATAAAAAGTCAGGACATGCGCCTGATTTTTTATACGCTGAAAGAGAAAAAGTTTCTATACAGGAACTTTTTGTCGTCTGTGTTTGGCGAAGTCCAAACACAGATTGTCGGAAAAACGAAGTTTTTCGACAGTTTCGGACCGCCGCAGTGATGCGGCGGTCTTTTGCTGCCTGCTGCTGCGCTCAGACCAGCTGCACCTTATAATGGCGGAACCAGTGGTCGAGCTGGATGATATAGGCAAAGATTTGCGGGGTGCGCATCAACTGGCCGTACCATGGCTCGGTCAGGCTTTCGGGCTGCGCCATCAGGGATTCAACAGCGGTGCGGCTAAATAATTGTGCCGCCGGAGAGTCGCTGTCGGCAAAAATACGGCGCACGTAATCCGCGCATAACTGGGTGTAGACCGGGTGGAAGGTTTTCGGATAGGGGCTCTTTTTGCGCCGGACGATTTCTTCGGGCAGTTCGTGTTCGAACGCTTTGCGCACAATGCCTTTTTCGCGGCCGTCGAGCGCCTTGAACGCCCACGGCATATTGTAGGCATACTCGACGATGCGGTGGTCGCAGAAGGGAACACGCACCTCGAGCCCGGAATACATGCTCATACGGTCCTTGCGGTCGAGCAGGGTCGCCATAAACCAGTCGAGGTTCAAAACAAACATTTCCCGCATACGGGCGTCCCGGCGGCTGTCCGTGGACAGCTTGGGTGCGCGGCGGCAGGTGGAGAGATAGTGCTCGCGCACAAATTCTTCGCCGTTTTGGATCAGGCCGGGGGAAAGCAGGCCGAGTCGCAGCCCGATGGACCGCGACCACGGGAAGGTGTCCTCGAACAGGATCTCCTCCCGATGATACCAAGGATAGCCGCCGAACAGCTCATCAGCACATTCGCCGGACAGGCATACGGTCGTGCCGCTTTGCTTGACGGCGGCGCAAAACAGCAGCAGGGAGGAGTCTACGTCTGCCATGCCGGGCAGGCCGCGCGCCTCAGCGGCGGGCAGCAGGGCGGCACACAGGGATGCCGGTTCGATCACTACATTATGGTGGATGGTGTGCAGGGTATCGGCCATGAGTTGAATATACTGATTGTCACTATTTGGCTGAAAATTACTTTTCGTAAAATACTTGTCGTTATCCTGATAATCCACTGACCAAGTGTGCAGCGATTCTCCGCGTGCGGCGCAGTGCTGTGCGGTCAGCATGGAAAGGATGGAGGAATCCAGTCCGCCGGAGAGGAAACAGGCCAGCGGCACATCTGAGACAAGCTGGCGCGCGGCGGCGTCGCAGATCAGCTCGTGGGTGTGCGCGATGGTTGTTTCAAGGTCGTCCGGGTGCTCATGCGCTTCGAGCTGCCAGTAGATGTGGTCGGCATAGGCTTCAGGCGTCAGCACGGCATAGTGTCCGGGCAGCAGAGAGCGGATCTGGCGGAAAATACCGTATGCAGGCGGTCGGGCAGGACCGAGCAGCAGCAGGGCGCGCAGGCCATCCTCATCCACTTCGGGCTGCACCGCAGGATGGCAGAGCACGGTGTCGATCGTCGAACCGAATGCCAGTCCGTCCGCGGTATGCGCATAAAACAGCGGTTTGACCCCCAAACGGTCGCGGCATAGGATCAGCCGCCGTTCGGCCTGCTGCCAGATGGCAAATGCAAAAATACCGTTCAGGCGGGAGAACGCATCCGTACCCCATTCCAGAAAGGCATGCAGCAGCACTTCGGTATCCGAATGACCACGGAAGACATGCCCGTGTGCAGTAAGCGTTTGGCGCAGTTCGGGTGTATTATATAACTCTCCGTTATAAATTAGTATAGTATTGCCATCCGGCGAATACATGGGCTGTGCGCCGCCGGCCGGGTCGATCACGATCAGGCGGCGGTGGACGAGCAGCGCATCCGCGCTGCAAAATTCCCCTTCGGCATCCGGGCCGCGTGGGGCAAGGGTGCGCCGCATGGCGGCGGCAACCGGTTGGTATTGATGCGTATCGTTGGCATAGTCGATCAGACCGCCGATTCCACACATAGTCGGTTCCTCCTTTTGTCAGTCGGCTTTCTCTCTGTTGTATGCGGCGAAAGGGGCAGGTATGTGCGGCAAAAAACGGTAATTTTCGAATGAATTGGGCAGATTATACAAATAGGAGTGTAAAGTCAGGATTTCACCCGGTGTAAATGAACGGAAAAAGAGACAGAAAAATTGTCCGAAATTATTCCATCAAAAGTCTGTTAAATCCTTGACATATCTTTGACAGACAGTATAATATAGATAGACATGCTCCAAAGTAGGGTATCGGCTCAAGGCGCGGCGCGCGGAGCCCATAGGCACCGGCGCTGTGTTTTTTGTGCACACCCGCGAATATTTTTTGGGAGGTATATGGCATGGATTTTAGGCTTACAAAAGAAGAAGCACTGTTCCAGAAGATGTGCCGCGAGTTCGCGCTCAATGAAGTAGAGCCGCTTGCAGCAGAGATCGACGAGCAGGAGCGCTATCCGGAAGAGACTGTACAGAAGCTGATGAAGTACGGCCTGATGGGCATTCAGTTCCCGAAGGAAGTCGGCGGCTCCGGCGGCAACTACGTCATGTACTCGATCGCGATCGAGGAAATGAGCAAGGTTTGCGGCACCACCGGCGGCATCATGTCCGCTCACGGCACGCTGGGCGCGTGGCCGATTTACCACTTCGGCACCCCCGAGCAGAAGGAAAAGTGGCTTCGCCCGCTGATCGAGCCCAAGGAAGGCGCAAAGATCGGCGCGTTCGGCCTGACCGAGCCTAACGCGGGCACGGACTCCGCTGCACAGCAGACCGTTGCTGTTAAGCAGGAGGACGGCTCTTACATCCTGAACGGCACCAAGGTGTTCATCACCGGCGGCGGCCGTGCGGATACTTATGTTATTTTCGCGATGACCGATAAGTCCAAGGGCAACAAGGGCATTTCTGCCTTCATCGTTGACAAGGATGACCCGGGCTTCTCGATCGGCAAGATCGAGCACAAGATGGGCATTCGCGGCTCCCAGACCTCTGAGCTGATCTTTGAGGACGTTCATCTGCCGGCAGACCGTCTGCTGGGCAAGGAGAACGGCGGCTTCAAGATCGCAATGATGACGCTGGACGGCGGGCGTATCGGTATCGCTTCTCAGGCGCTCGGTATTGCGCAGGGCGCGCTGGACAAGGCTGTTCAGTACATGAAGGAGCGCGCACAGTTCGGCAAGACGCTGGACAAGTTCCAGGGCCTGCAGTGGATGGTTGCCGATATGCACACCCAGATCGAGGCTGCCCGTCTGCTGGTCCGCCGTGCGGCGTTCAACCACGATGTCGGCCTGCCGTTCACCAAGGAAGCCGCTATGGCCAAGCTGTACGCTTCCGAGGTCGCTATGGACGTTACCACCAAGTGCGTACAGATCTACGGCGGCTACGGCTACATCCGTGAGTACCCGATGGAGCGCATGATGCGCGACGCCAAGATCACCGAGATCTACGAAGGCACTTCTCAGGTTCAGAGAATGGTCATCGCCGGTCAGGTACTGCGCTAAGGAAAAGGAGGACAACTGAACTATGAAAGCAATCGTTTGTGTAAAGCAGGTTCCGGATACCTCCGGCAAGGTAGCAGTCAATCCCGACGGCACCCTGAACCGTGCTTCTATGGAAACCATCACCAACCCCGATGACCTGAACGCGGTTGAGGCTGCTCTGCAGCTGAAGGATGCAACCGGCTGCAAGGTCGTTGTAATCACCATGGGTCCCCCGCCGGCAGAAGGCATGCTGCGTGAGCTGCTTGCCCGCGGCGCGGACGAGGCCGTACTGGTTTCCGCCCGTGAGTTCGGCGGTTCGGATACCTTCGCTACCTCCCAGATCCTCGCGGCTGCCGTAAACAAGGTCGGCCTTGAGGAGGGCGACATCGTATTCTGCGGCCGTCAGGCGATCGACGGCGACACCGCACAGGTCGGTTCGCAGATCGCGGAGAAGCTGCACATCCCGCAGATCTCCTACGCGGCAGACATTAAGGTAGAGGGCAACACCGTTACCGTAAAGCGTATGCTCGAGGACGGCTATATGACCATCCAGGCCAAGACCCCCTGCCTGCTGACCTGCATCAAGGAGCTGAACACCCCGCGTTACATGTCTCTGAGCGAGATCATGGACTGCTACTCCAAGCCGGTCGAAGTATATGACTACAACACCCTCAAGGACGATCCGCTGATCGATCCCACCACCATCGGCCTGAAGGGTTCTCCCACCAACATCTTCAAGAGCTTCACCCCCCCGCAGAAGGGTCAGGGCAAGATGCTCGAGGGCGCGGATAAGGCGACGGCTGAGACTCTCGCTGCCGAGCTGCTGAAGAAGCACATTATCTAATCGAAAGGAGAAACTATAATGGCTGATTTCAATAACACGAACCTCGCCGATTTCAGCGGCGTATGGGTATTCTGTGAGCAGCGTCAGGGCAAGCTGCAGCCGACCGTGCTGGAGCTGATCAGCGAAGCGCGCAAGCTCGCGGACGATATGGGCACCGAGGTATGCGGCCTGCTGCTGGGCGGCAAGGGCGTAGGCGACGCGATGGCGAAGGAGCTGGGCGCGTACGGTGCGGA
>NZ_JNJN01000027.1 GCF_000701665.1 Agathobaculum desmolans ATCC 43058
CCTCACCAAAAGGACGAAGGACAGCGACCGTACTCTTTCTGCTGGAAACATCGATACCTGCTGCGTTCATGTTCTTCACTCCTAAAAAGAAATTGCAATGGACAAAGCCATTCTACCCATTGCCGATTCTATCTGTTTGGTGACACGAACACGCGGTTCTACCTGCACAAATCGAACACTGCGAATAGGAGGATGGCTGACTGACTTCAATACGGGCGGTGAAGCCCTTGGAGGTTTGGGTCAGACCATTACCTTCCTATTCTAACAGCTTAGGCAACGAGATGTCTCGGCTCGTAGCTGGCTACCACATTTCCGAGACAACTATATAGTAACAGGAGGTTTTTCCATGTCTAACCTGATGCAGATCATTCAGTCCCGCCGCTCCACGCGCGCGTTTCAGCCCGAACTGCCGCCCCGCGAACAGATCATGCAGCTTGTCGAAGCTGCTGCGTGGGCACCTTCCGGTATGGGCAAATACCTGTGGCATTTTACCGTGGTATATAATGCGGAAAAATCCTACCGCCTTGCCCGTGCGGTAGCCGAAGCCGATCACCGCGGCCCGGAATATAACTTCTACGGCTCACCCGTACAGATCATCATTTCCTACAAACGAGATGAGCACCACGCCTTTGTCGATGGCGCAGCCGCTATGGAAAACCTGCTGCTGATGGCAACCGAGCTGGGGCTCGGCTCCTGCTGGATCAATCAGCTGCGCGAATGCTGCGATGACCCCAAGGTGCGCGCTCTGCTGACCGAGTACGGCGTACCGGAAGATCATATCGTCATCTGCTCGGCCTCCATCGGCTATATTGCCAAGGAAACGCCCGCCAAGCCCCGCAAGGAAGGTCTGATTTCCTTTACCGAGTGACCGCCCTGCATGGCCTGTCCGACCCTTCGGCCATCATATCGCAAGTCTTACTTTTATTCGCAGATCGACAGTACCGACCCAAAGAGGAGGATACAAAATGGATGCAAATGTTGCAAAACTGAAAAATTGGATCGACGCCAGTGACAACATCGTATTCTTCGGCGGCGCCGGCGTATCGACCGAGAGCGGCATCCCGGATTTCCGCTCGGTGGACGGGCTGTATAACCAACAGTATAAATATCCGCCCGAAACCATTTTGAGCCACACCTTTTTCCTTTCCGAAACCGAAGAATTTTACCGTTTTTACCGGGCAAAAATGCTGGCGCTCGATGCACAGCCCAACGCCGCCCACCGCAAACTGGCGGAATGGGAGCAGCAGGGCAAGTGCCGCGCCGTCGTCACCCAGAACATCGACGGGCTGCACCAGAAGGCCGGTTCCAAAGAAGTACTGGAGCTGCACGGTTCCGTACTGCGCAACTACTGCATGCGCTGCCGCAAGCCTTATGACGTGCGCGACATCGCCGCGGGACACGGCATTCCCAAATGCAGCTGCGGCGGCATGATCAAACCGGATGTTGTACTGTACGAAGAAAGTCTGGACAATTACACCATTAACAAAAGCGTGGAGTATATCTCCAGCGCAGATATTCTGATCATCGGCGGTACCTCGCTCGCGGTCTATCCGGCGGCCAGCCTGATCAACTACTATCGCGGAAACAAACTGGTGCTGGTCAACAAAACCGCAACACCGGCCGACCGACGTGCCGATTTGGTCATTCACGGCGCCATCGGCGAAGTTTTTTCACAATTATAACCGCGCCGGTTTGGCGATAATCAAAAGAGACTGCCTTTCTCATCGGCAGTCTCTTTTCCTATTTTCACATCAATGCTCTAAAAACAGAACTGTGCGCCGCCCGCGCCCTGCTCAAAATGATATTTGACGATGCCCAAATCCACCTTATCATAAAAACCGCCGGTCGCGGCCGCGCTGACCGTTCCATCTGCCAGCGTAATACAGAATTTTTGCTGATTGACCGCCGTCGGCGCCAGCAAAGCTGCCTCCATCCCCTTCCGAAACCATGCCGGCATCGGTCCGGTCACGCGGCATACTTTTTCCATCGGTTTGCTTTTATGCGGCACCCCCTGTGTGCAGCCGTAGCCAACCGCCAGCACGCACACCAGTTTTTCTCCCTGAGCCAAAACACAGCGCGTTTTCCCTCTGCGGAATGTCAGCGCAACCCAGCAGGTATTTAGACCCAGCATCTGCGCACACAACGCAACCCGCTCGCCGTAATACCCAACTTTTTCTTCCAGTCCTGCGCCTTTTTGGCCTGCCAGCACAATATAGTTCCTTACGCCGGAAAATTTACCGTAATGCGCCATCAGTCCGGCGAAAGCCTCCGGTTCATCCGTAACCAGCTGCATATGCAGCCCGCTCTCCGCATTGCATACGGCAATTTCCGCTTCCAGCGCTGTACGCACATCATTTTCAATGGCCCATTCCATATAGCGCCGTACAGAATGACGCTCCCGTATCGCCTGCATCACGTCCATTTTTCCGCTCCTTTCTCCCGCGCCCGATGCACTACTGCGCAGACCCTGCCGAGCAAATCGTACAGGTCATCCCAGACCGCGGTTTCCGCATTCATGCTGTAATAACTTTTCGTACCTGTTTTTCGCAGACGGACGACGCCGGTCTGCCGCAGGATTCGCAGGTGATGCGAAACAGCCGGACGCGACAAATGCGTCCGCTGCGCGATCTCGCCCACGCGCAGGCCGCCGGTCTGATCCTCCTGCTCCAGCAGCACCAAAAACACCTGCTGCCGTGTCTGCTCTCCGAGCGCCCAAAGCAGCTCGCGTTCCTTTGCAAAGCCCTGCGCCAGCGCAAGGCAGTTTTCCGTACAATCCATCAGCGTTTTCCCTTTCCGCACAGCGATTGCTGCTGCATTTTTGCTCTGCCGTTATTATAACACGCCCCTCCGTTTCAGGGTACAATGAGAAAGGAAATCGAGATCATCAAAATTTCCCCACTGCGCACAATACCGTCCTCCCTGCCCGCTGCGCGCCTCCCTGCAAAAACCAGCAAAGCCGCCGCAAAATTGCGGCGGCTTTTTCCGATGGCTTCTATTAATATGCAAGCTTCTTGGCAAGGTAGTGAGTCAGATCGTCGATCTTCACGCGCTCCTGCTCCATGGTGTCGCGGTCACGCACGGTAACGCAGCCATCCTGCTCGGTCTCAAAGTCCACAGTGATGCAGAACGGCGTGCCGATCTCATCCTCACGGCGGTAACGCTTGCCGATCGAGCCGGCATCGTCAAAGTCCACATTGAACTTTTTGGACAGCTTCTCCCAAACCGGCATGGCCTGTGCGCTCAGCTTTTTGGAAAGCGGCAGCACAGCGGCCTTGAACGGTGCGAGCGCCGGATGCAGGCGCAGTACGGTGCGGACATCGTCCTTGCCGTTCTTATCCTGACCGACCACTTCTTCGTCGTATGCTTCGCACAGGAAGGCCAGCGCAACGCGATCCGCGCCCAGCGACGGCTCAACAACATACGGGATATACTTTTCATTGGCTTCCTGATCGAAGTACTCCATCGAAACGCCCGACGTGTTCTGATGCTGGGTCAGGTCAAAATCCGTGCGGTCGGCAATACCCCACAGCTCGCCCCAGCCAAACGGGAACAGATACTCGATATCCGTCGTCGCATTGGAGTAGTGGGACAGCTCCTCGGGATCATGGTCGCGCAGACGCAGGTTCTCGTCCTTCATACCAAGATCGAGCAGCCACTGGTGGCAGAAATCCTTCCAGTATTTGAACCACTCAAGATCGGTGCCCGGCTTGCAGAAGAACTCCAGCTCCATCTGCTCAAACTCACGGGTGCGGAAAGTGAAATTGCCCGGCGTGATCTCATTACGGAAGGACTTGCCCACCTGACCGACACCGAACGGGATCTTCTTGCGGGTTGTGCGTTGCACGTTCTGGAAGTTGACAAAAATGCCCTGCGCCGTCTCCGGACGGAGGAACAGCTCGTTTTTCGCATTTTCGGTAACGCCCTGGAAGGTCTTGAACATCAGGTTGAACTGGCGGATATCCGTCCAGTTGTGCTTGCCGCAAGTCGGGCATGCGATCTCATGCTCATCAATGAAAGCCTTCATCTCAGCATGGCTCATACCGTCCACGCTTCGGCCGAGGTCAAAGTCATTTTCCTGACACCAGTCTTCAATCACCTTATCTGCACGGAAGCGCTCCTTACACTCCTTGCAGTCCATCAGCGGATCGGAAAAACCGCCAACATGGCCCGACGCGACCCACGTGGTCGGATTCATCAGGATCGCCGCATCCAAACCAACATTGTACGGGCTTTCCTGCACGAACTTCTTGCGCCACGCAGCCTTGACGTTGTTCTTGAACTCCACGCCGAGCGGGCCATAGTCCCATGTATTGGCAAGGCCGCCGTAAATCTCCGATCCGGAGTAGACGAAGCCGCGCCCCTTACACAGGGCAACGATTTTTTCCATGGTCTTTTCGCTGTTTTTCATTTTTCATTCTCCTTTTGGCGCATCTGGCTGATGCACGCTTTTTTTGACAAACGCCGAAAAAACGCTTGACATAGGTTTATTCTACATGTATAATTATTACTTGTCAAGGGCAGTTATTACAAACACCGTCCTATAAAAAATCAAAATATGGGCCTGTAGCTCAGTTGGGAGAGCGTTCGGTTCGCATCCGAGAGGTCGAGAGTTCGAATCTCTTCAGGTCCACCACTTTACCCCATTTTTCGCCTTGAAAAATGGGGGTTTTGTATTTATGTGCGGTGTTTTACAACTTTTTAAGGGACTTCAAAATTTCTGACAGCAATCTTGACAGCAACTGTCATTCTGCAGTTCCCAACGACGAAATCAATTCCTCCATACGCGCAGCACTATTTTGCTGCATCCGATCACTCACATGCGCATATGTCTTCAATGTAAACGCAGCTGCATGATGTCCTAAATTTGCTTGTACTGTTTTGATGTCATCACCATTTTCAATAGAGATTGTGGCAAATGAATGCCTCAGTGAGTGAAATGTAAAATCTTTCATTCCACAACTGTCTAAAATGGCTTTCAAATGACTATAAACCGCAAAATGATGAAGCGGCTTGCCGAATTCATTTGTGAATACCAGATCCAATGGATTGCTCCACATAGAACCCGCTTGCAATTGCATGCTTTGCTGTTTGATCAGTTGGCAACGTAGTATTCGCATTGCGCTTTGCGCGAGTATAATGCGGCGTTGTTTATTTTCCTTAGGAGGAACCAATTGATATTGAGCCGGTTTTGTGTTGGGAACAATCTGCAGCTGTTGCCGAATGACAATACTGTTTGTTTCCCAATAGACATCATCCCATCGCAGACCAAGCACCTCAGCTTCGCGCTGTCCAAAGAAAATAGCAATATAATATATATGATAAAATTTATCGTGTTTGATTGCTTCTAGAAACGGTTTTAATTGATCAGTTGTAATAGCTTTCGCCTTTGTCTGCGTGACACGCGGTAATGTACAATCATCAGCCACATTCCGGAAAAGAATTTCATCTCGTTTCGCTGCAGCTAACAACGCGTGCAAGGTCCCATGGATCACTCGGATTGTTTTGGGAGATAGCGCCTTCCTATCTTTACCCAGCGAGGAAACAAATGCCTGAATATCTCGTCTGGTTAAATCCGTCAGTTTACGCTTCCCCAACGCAGGCAAAATATGAATACGAAGATTCTTTTCATAGGAGACCTGTGTTAACGATGATAATGCAGACACATGGTTCTTCATATATTCTTTTGCATATTCATCAACCGTTATTTTCCTCGGTTCTTGAAAAGTGCCATTGTCAATGTATGAGATAGCAGACCGTAGTTTTCCAGCAACCTCACGTTGTGTCTTACCATAAATCGTATGGCGAATCAACTTACCCGTAGCGGCATCTCTTCCTGATACATATTGAGCTTGCCAGCGGCCATCCTTTCTTTTAGTAATAGTTCCGCTTCCGGCTTCTCGTTTTTTTTTGCTTTTCGTGCCATTTTATCCATAGACTCCTTTCTGGCACATACTCTTCTGGTTATTATCATCATTATAACATATTAATCGTATTTGTGATGCGCGAATTTGCTGATATCAGGCTGTTTTTCTATCCATGCATTTAAACAGCTTTCCTGTATCAGCCATCGTCTTCCAATTCGAAACGATGGGAAATCTTCACGATGCATCAGATTATATGCTGCACTTTTGCTTATGCCAAGCAATTTTGCAACTTCCGGAGCACTGTATGCAATTTTCGTCATGAATATACACCTCGTTTGTTTATTTATCGTTCACTGACACTCAAAAAGCTTAGTGGTAAACAGATCAAAGTAGCCACAGCCCAAAAAGCGGGGCTGCTTTGATCCGAATACGCAAATAGCAGGTTATATTGAGACAAACCTACTATCCGCCGGTGTTGAGCCGCCGACGGTCGCTGCTGATCTACTCATTTTACCCAGCGGGTTGCAGCTTTCCGGCGCTTGCTTCATAGGAGCGCACCCATGCTATAGATTTTCAAGGTTCAAATTGTTATCAGCTAATTGGATCAGAGCTGGAAATGTCAGCCCGTTCCAGCCCACCAATCATAATGAGCTGGAACAGTATGACATTTTATCTGCTACGACTTCTGTCCACGTGGCGAAGCAAAACTTCAGCAATTTCCGAGATAATTTTGCGTTCTTCCCCGGACAAGCGATTCAGCAAATCTGCCGGCCGGCTTCCTTCTGTACCTAGCAGATAATCGATAGATACACCATAGACTTTGGCTAATCGAATTAAGGAAGGATACGAAGGCAGGCGTGCAGTACTTTCATAAGTAGATATAGTGGAAGGATTGACACCGATCAGTGTAGCTACTTGTTTTTGACTCAATCCCTTTTCGATTCTAAGATTGCGGAGTCTTTCAGATAATAATTTGATCATTGTTCAAACGCTCCTCTAAGTAGGAATGTGCTCTTTGCCGCAAGTGGTTTGATGTGTGGTTCTTTCTGACACAGTAAGAATACCAAAAATAATATTACAGTTGGTCAATTATGATTTACTCATGGACATATTTTATTATTTTTTTTAGCAAGTCCAAGTCTTGTGATATAATTGTGCTTGGTAAAGAGCACAAACAAATAAAAAACGCTTCATGGAATCTGAATTCCATGAAGCGCCCTTTCTGTGAAAAATCTTTTCTACAATGTTTCACCTATGTATTGCGGAAAGATTGTGTTCTCATTTCATGACCGCAAAACTGTCTTCATCCCAGATTATCTCTTGCCCACTATATACAGGTATTCAGGAATATTGCCTCTTAAATACCCTCTATAAAACGCAGGATAATGCTGTCGTTCAGGGATATTCTGATATATTTCACCACATATGTATCAAAAGCCCTCGGAAGTATTCCATCCCTTTCTCTGAAAGTTTGGATATTCCGAGAGGCTTCACATTGTTCCTTATGTATAAGTTTTGATGATTTCTTTTGCAACCATTTTTTTGGTGATACATCGATCCATCGCCTGTTTTTCAATATAGCGATGCGCGCCTTGCTCATCCATTTTCAGTTCGCTGATCAGCAGCCATTTTGCACGGTTTACAAGGCGGATTTCTTCCATTTTCTCTTCAATGGTCAAGGTTTGCTTTTCATTTTTTCGCAGGCGCTCCCGTGTGCTTGCCATCCAGTTCAGCGCCATTGCAATGGTTGACCTTGAAGTCGGCATTGGCAGGGTAAACACCCCATATTCGGCGACTTTGTCATAAATTTCTTCATGAACTTCCACGCGAGAAAACAGAAGCACAACCGTCCCGCTGGTATTGCAGATATCAATTGCAAACCGTGTGCCCACCTCATCCGGCAGCGGGGCATTGATTATAATATAATCATAATTCCGCTCTGCGCAGGCTCTTTTCGCCGCACTTATGCTGGATGCAGAATGAATCGAGTTATATTTGGCTTCCGGCAGCAGAGTTGAAAGCGCATTCTTGAATCCTTCTGCTGCCGAAACGATCAGAATGCTGTAAGTCCGTTCTTTCAGACTCATTTTTCCTCTCCCCTTTTGAAAACCGGAATTCCACTTTATTGATTGCAGTAAATATCCAAGATAGCTGCGGATACGTGTTCTCGAATAAATTCACTTTCTGCAGCCAGTTTGCAGGCCTCCCGCAAGTTTTCGGGCAGCTTTTTGAAGCCTGCCAATGTTTCAGCATCCGCCTTATAGAAGTTCAGATTTGCGGCGTTCGGCATGTCCAGCTTATTCTGAAGCCCGTATAATCCCGCATAAATCATCAGCGCAAACGCCAGATAGGGGTTTGCCGTCGGGTCGGGGGAACGAATCTCCGCGCGGCGATATTCCCCCACTGCCGCCGGAATCCGGACAAGCTGAGAGCGGTTTTCGCTCGACCAGGAAATATATCCCGGCGCTTTATTTTTCCCGAACCGCTGATAGGAATTCTCAGTCGGGTTCAGAAACGCCGTCATTTCCTCCACCTTATCCAGAATTCCCGCAATCATGTAGCAAAGATTTTCCGAAGTTTCATTCGGTCTGACCGACATATTGATGTGAAACCCGTTGCCCGGCTCATTTTCCAGCGGCTTTGCCGAAAAATCTGCGCACAGCCCATTGCGGCGCGCTATCGTTTTCACGACGGTCTGAAACGTCATCACATGGTCGGCAGCGGTCAGCGCATCCGCATACCGGAAATCAATCTCATTCTGCCCCGGACCTTCCTCATGATGTGAACTTTCCGGGCGAATCCCCATCTGTTCCAAGGTCAGGCAGATTTCCCGGCGGATATTTTCTCCTCGGTCTTCGGGTGCAATATCCATATAACCCGCATCGTCATACGGAATCCTTGTCTGCTTTCCATTCTCGTCCAGCTGGAAAAGATAGAATTCCTGCTCCGCGCCAAACGCAAAACGATATCCCGCCTTTCCGGCATCCTCCATTGCCTGCTTCAGCAGACTGCGGGTATCGCACTCAAATGGAGTCCCGTCCGGATAGGTGATGCGGGTAAACATCCGCACAACCTTTCCATGCTCCGGTCTCCACGGCAGAAGCATCAAGGTTTCGGGTTCCGGATGCAACTGCAGGTCACATCTGGATTCATCTCCAAACCCGGCGATTGCGGACGCGTCAAACGCAATTCCGTATTTAAACGCGCGAGGCAGCTCGTCAGGCATAATCGAGATGTTCTTCTGCTTTCCGAATACATCGCAAAAAGAAAGGCGAATAAACTTGACGTCCTCCTCCTGCACATACTGTATAACTTCTTCCTTTGAATACTTCATAACCGCTTCCCCGCTTTCCTGCTTAGTTTGCCACATACATCTGATGATAGGGGTTCTTGCTGTCCGGAGTTACAACTGTAAACGGCGCATCCAGTATTTCATCGGCATGACATCCGAATAACGCACAGTATTCGTCCACATACCCCTTGATTTCTTCCAAATCCGTTTTTTCCGCCGGGCGTGCAGTCACCTGACTTGGAAATTTGATGTCCTCGCATGCAGAACGCAAAAACATTTTTCCGCCGTGCATTCCAGTGCACGGAAAAAATCCGACGATTTTGCGGTTTTCTGCCGCAAGCCCCAGTACCACGATCGTGCCGCCCGCCTGATATTCGCCCAGAAAGCTGCCCGCCGTTCCGCCGATTACCATGACAGGGGCTTTATCCTGATAGGCTTTCATATGGATTCCTGCGCGGTATCCCGCATTGCCCTTGACAAAAATCTTTCCGCCGCGCATGGCATACCCTGCCGCGTCTCCAATGTCCCCGTGAATCACAATTCTGCCGCCGTTCATCGTATCCCCGACCGCATCCTGCGCATTGGCATAAACCGTAATGTCCGCACCGTTCAAATAGGCGCCGAGCGCATTGCCCGGAACGCCCTCAATCGTAATATTCTGTCGGGACATGCCCGCCGCAATGAAACGCTGACCGCAGCAGCCGGTAATCAGGCAATCCTCCTGCGTCTTGCGAAGCGCTTCGTTCAGCGCTCTGTAATCCTGTTCTTTTCCATTGAATAACATATTATATCACGTCTCCGCCTATTCTTTCTACAGCATTTCGTCTAAATTTCTCGTTAAGCTCTCATGAAAATCAGTTGCACCCTATCACTCTCCGGCGTGCGAAATGCCCAGAATCTCGAGTTCTTTATCTGTCAGCCCGATTCCGCGCAGCATCAAACGGTTGCCGCGCAGCGCTTCAATGGAGTTAATCCCCATACCGCCCATCAATTCCTTGATTTCATGCTGCCATGCCTGCATCAAATTGACAAGGCGCCGGCTTCCAACCTCCGGATCGAGACGCTTTACCAGTTCCGGACGCTGGGTTGCAATTCCCCAATTACATTTTCCGCTTTGGCAGGTGCGGCAGAGATGGCAGCCAAGCGCAAGCAGCGCTGCCGTTGCGATATAGCAGGCGTCTGCGCCGAGCGCAATTGCCTTTACAACATCCGCCGCGCTGCGGATGCTGCCGCCTGCGATCAGAGAAACCTGATTGCGGATTCCCTCATCCCGCAGCCGCTGATCGACCGCCGCAAGCGCCAGTTCAATGGGGATTCCCACATTGTCCCGAATCCGCGTGGGTGCTGCACCGGTTCCTCCGCGGAATCCGTCAATGGCGATGATATCTGCGCCGCTTCTGGCAATGCCGCTTGCAATTGCCGCAATATTATGTACCGCAGCCACTTTTACGATAACCGGCTTTTGGTATTCGGTTGCCTCTTTCAGCGAAAATACCAGCTGTCTCAGGTCTTCAATCGAATAAATATCGTGATGCGGTGCAGGGGAAATTGCATCCGAGCCTTCCGGAATCATGCGGGTGCGGGAAACGTCCCCTACAATCTTTGTGCCCGGCAGATGTCCGCCAATTCCGGGCTTTGCCCCCTGCCCCATTTTGATTTCAATTGCAGCGCCCGCTTTGAGATAGTCTTCATAAACGCCAAAGCGCCCGCTCGCCACTTGAACGACCGTATTGTCTCCATAAACATAAAAATCCTGATGCAGCCCGCCCTCGCCGGTATTATAGAGAATTCCGAGTTCGGTCGCCGCGCGCGCAAGCGCAGCATGCGCATTATAGCTGATGGAGCCGTAGCTCATGGCAGAAAACATAACCGGCATGGAAAGCTCGATTTGCGGCGGCAGTTCGCATTTTATATCTCCCGCTTCGTCACGCGCAATCTTTTCAGGCTTCTTGCCCAGAAACACGCGCGTTTCCATCGGTTCCCGCAGCGGGTCAATCGGCGGATTTGTCACCTGAGACGCGTTGATTAAGATTTTATCCCAATATACCGGCAGCGGATTCGGGTTGCCCATCGAGGACAGCAAAACGCCGCCGCTGTTTGCCTGCTTGTAAATCTCGTTGACGGTATCGCTTTTCCAGTTTGCATTTTCGCGCATCGTACAGTCGCTTTTTACAATTTTCAGCGCACGTGTCGGGCAAACGGCAACACAGCGATGGCAGTTTACACATTTGCTCTCGTTCGCCAGCATCACACCCTTTTCCGCACAAAAACTGTGCACCTCGTTGGCGCACTGTTTTTCGCATACGCGGCAGACGATACAGCGGTCTTGATTTCTCACCACTTCAAATTCCGGATAAATAAGTTCCATATGCATTTTAATACGCACCGTCCTTTACCTTTATGATGACCGGTTCCCCGCCCGCAGGCGCCCAGATATTTTCCGCATCCGGTTCCATTGCACGGATTGCCGCTTCTTCACTTGCAATGTAAACCTTATCGTCCTTTTCCCCAACCACCATGGAGCGCAGCTTCAGCCGGTCATTGAGCGCCATAAGGCCGCCGTGAAATCCAAGCACAATGGAGAACGGTCCGGTAACCAGCAAACTCGGGAATACTGTGCGCAGATATTGATGCTTCTGCCGGTCTTTCAAATCGGTTTTATCTGCAATGGTGCTCCAAAAAGGCGCAGCAATCACACTTGCGGCTTCCCCGAGCGTCAGCCCCTGCACCCGGAGCAAATAATCCATGATATAGATAATCACTTCGGTATCGGTCTGCAAGGTGCACTGATACCCAAACATCTCAATAAACCGCCGGTTGGCATCATAGGAAGAGATTTCTCCGTTATGTACAATCGACCAATCGAGCAGCGTAAACGGATGTGCGCCGCCCCACCAGCCGGGGGTGTTCGTCGGATACCGTCCATGGGCAGTCCATGCATATCCCTCATACTCATCCAATCTGTAAAATACGCCGACATCCTCCGGAAATCCAACCGCCTTGAATGTTCCCATATTCTTTCCGCTGGAAAACACATAGGCGCCTTTCATTTCAGCATTGATCTTCATCACAATACGCGCAACGAACTCCTTTTCATCCAGCTGC
This sequence comes from Agathobaculum desmolans ATCC 43058, assembly GCF_000701665.1. Taxonomy (GTDB): domain Bacteria; phylum Bacillota; class Clostridia; order Oscillospirales; family Butyricicoccaceae; genus Agathobaculum; species Agathobaculum desmolans. The sequence goes on from NZ_JNJN01000027.1 coordinate 12,262, forward strand.
ATGGCAGCAAGCTGCGATTGCAGCGGAGCGACAAAATATCTCCAGATGATCGGTTCGTCTGTAATCTGCGGAATGGTCCGCGTAGGAATAATTTCGCTTTTGACAATTTCAAAACGCTCTTTCAGGAGCACTTCGCATTCCTTCCGGATTGCGCGCGAATCAAAAAACATATGCAGTGCATAAAATTCCCGATACTCCGGATAAATCCCATACGCGGCGAACCCGCCGCCAAGTCCGTTGGAGCGGTCATGCATCGGGATCATCGCGTCGATTATTCTCTTACCGGACATTTTCTTTCCTTCTTTGGAAATCACCGCTGCAATTGCGCAGCCGGACGGAATTCGCACCTGACCTTCTATTTTCATATCGTTTTCTTTCCTTTCGGGCTGAAATAAAAGAAAAGGCGCTCATCTCAATGCAGAAATTTTCTGCACTGAAATGAACGCCTTTGCTCATCCGCAAGTATTCTACGACGGATTTTATATTTTGTCAATGGCTCGCTGCAAAGTTTCAAACTTTTTGCAGTCCGCGCAAAATATTTTCAAAAAATCGTTGACAAACATTTTCGCAAGGTGTATTATGCGACTCAGAAAGGCAACGGCGTCTTTGAGTGGAAATGCTCAAAGACGCTGTTTTGCTTTTCAGTCTACAATTTCACAGACCAGAAGGCAAAGGCGTCTTTCATGTTTTCCCCTCATGAAAGGTGCCTTTCTCTTTTGGTTTATACATCCACAACCTAACAAAAAAGGAGAATGTTACATGAAAACGGTGTCGGACTACTTCGGAAGCTTGGTCTTTGATGACCGCGTAATGAAAGCTACTTTGCCCGCGAAGGTCTACGCTTCGCTCAAAAAGACCATTGACGAAGGGACGGAACTGGATATCAGCGTTGCCAATGCGGTTGCCACCGCAATGAAGGACTGGGCGGTTTCCCGCGGCGCGACGCACTATACCCACTGGTTCCAGCCGCTCACAGGCATTACCGCAGAAAAGCATGACAGCTTTATCACGCCTTCGCCCGACGGCGGCGTTATTATGGAATTCTCCGGCAAGGAGCTGATCAAAGGCGAGCCGGACGCGTCCTCCTTCCCCAACGGCGGACTGCGCGCCACCTTTGAAGCCAGAGGCTACACCGCATGGGACCCCACTTCCTATGCATTTATCAAGGGCAAAACGCTGTGCATCCCTACCGCCTTCTGCTCGTACAGCGGTCATGCACTCGATAAAAAGACCCCGCTGCTCCGCTCCATGGAAGCGCTCAACAAGCAGGCACTGCGTATCCTCAAACTATTTGGAAGTGATTCTGTCAAGCGCGTTACCAGCTATGTCGGTCCTGAGCAGGAATATTTTCTCATCACGCAGGAAATGTATGACCAGCGCCCCGATCTCCGCTTTACCGGGCGCACCTTGTTCGGTGCAAAACCTCCCAAGGGGCAGGAAATGGACGATCACTACTTTGGCGTCATCAAGCCGCGCGTAGCCGCTTTTATGGAGGAACTGAACGAAGAACTGTGGAAACTGGGAATCCTCGCAAAAACCGAGCACAACGAGGTCGCGCCGGCACAGCACGAACTTGCCCCGATCTATACCACGACCAACATCGCAACCGACCACAACCAGCTCACCATGGAGATCATGCAGAAGGTCGCTTCCAAGCACGGTCTGGTCTGCCTGCTGCACGAAAAGCCCTTTGCGGGTGTAAATGGAAACGGCAAGCACAACAACTGGTCGATTGCCACCGATGCCGGACAGAACCTGCTCTCCCCCGGCGAAACCCCCTATGAAAACGCACAATTCCTGCTGTTCCTGTGCGCGGTCATCAAGGCTGTGGACGATTATCAGGACCTCCTCCGCATTTCGGTTGCAACCGCAGGCAACGATCACCGTCTCGGCGCAAACGAAGCGCCTCCCGCCGTGGTATCCATGTTCCTGGGGGATGAATTGAACGCTGTACTCGAAGCGATTGAAACCAATACGCCCTACAACGGCACGGAAAAGACCCAGATGAAGCTGGGTGTCGATGTGCTGCCCAAGTTCAATCGTGATACGACTGACCGAAACCGAACCTCGCCCTTCGCCTTTACCGGCAACAAGTTCGAGTTCCGTATGCTCGGCTCCTCCAACAGCATTGCCTGTGCAAACATTATGCTCAACAGCGCTGTCGCCGAATCTCTTAAAATCTACGCAGACCGTCTTGAAAAGGCGGAAGATTTTGAAACCGCCCTGCATGAGATGATCCGTAAAACAATCAAAGATCACAAGCATATTATTTTCAACGGCAACGGTTATGACGAAGGCTGGATCCGTGAAGCAACCGAAACACGCGGGCTGCTGAACTACCGCACCACCGCAGACTGCATGCCGCACCTGCTCGACCAGAAAAATGTGGATATGCTGACCTCGCACGGCGTATTCACCGAAGCCGAACTGCATTCCAGATGCGAAATCATGCTGGAAAATTACTGCAAAACAATTCTGATCGAAGCAAACACCATGGTCGATATGGCGCAGACCCAAATTATCCCCTCCATTGAATCTTTCGTTGCCGATCTTGCAGCAACCGCTACTGCAAAGAAAGCGCTCGATCCTGCTCTGGCTTGCAGCTATGAAACCGGCATCGTCCGAAAACTCTCTGCGCTGACCGACCGCATTGGCGTGAAAGCAGAGGAACTGAAAGATGCCGCACTTTCCCTGGACCATGCAGAAGACATCATCGTCCAGTCCGCCATGATTCGCGATACGGTGCTCGGTCTGATGGGCGAACTGCGCGTTGCCTGCGACGAGGCTGAAACGCTGACATCGAAAAAATATTGGCCGTTCCCCGTCTATGCAGACCTGCTGTTTGGCGTAAAATAAGGAAAGAGGATGATTTCCATGATGTATTCTCCTGTTAATACAATTTGGGTACTGGTTGGCGCTGCGCTTGTATTTTTTATGCAGGCCGGATTCTCGCTCTGCGAAGCCGGATTTACCCGTGCCAAAAATACCGGCAATATCTTAATGAAGAACCTGATGGACTTCTGTATCGGAACCCCTGCTTTCTGGCTGGTCGGATTCGGCGTGATGTTCGGAAGCGGCACAGTTTTCTTCGGCTCCTTTGATCCGCTGATTCTGGGCGATTACAGCAATATTTTGCCTGCCGGCGTTCCTCTTTGGGCGTTTGCAATCTTCCAGACCGTATTCTGCGCAACCTCTGCGACCATCGTTTCGGGCGCGATGGCAGAAAGAACAAAATTCAGCGCCTACTGCATTTACTCGGCAGCCATTTCCCTGATCATTTACCCCATTTCCGGACACTGGATCTGGGGCGGCGGCTGGCTCAGTGCGCTCGGATTTCATGATTTCGCCGGTTCTACCGCAGTTCACATGGTCGGCGGTATCTGCGCCATGATCGGCGCCGCGATTCTTGGTCCCCGCATTGGAAAGTATGATAAAAACGGAAAGCCGCACGCAATCCTCGGACACAACCTCACTTTTGCCGCTCTGGGCGTGTTCATCCTGTGGTTCTGCTGGTTCGGTTTCAACGGCGCTTCTACCGTCGGCATGGACAGCGATGCGCTGATGGAAACTGCCGGCCGCGTCTTTTTCAACACCAACCTCTCGGCTGCCGTCGCCTGCTGCACGACGCTTGTTGTCACTTGGCTCCGCTATCGGAAACCCGATGTCTCGATGACATATAACGCAGCGCTCGCCGGTCTGGTCGGCATTACCGCCGGCTGTGATGCCGTCAATCCGCTCGGAGCCGCAGTTATCGGTCTCCTATGCGGCATTGTGATTGTATTTGCCGTAGAATTCTTTGATAAAATCGCAAAAATCGACGATCCGGTCGGCGCAGTATCGGTTCACTGCGTATGCGGCGCTTTGGGCACCATCCTCACCGGTTTCTTTGCCACCGGCGTGACCACCGAAAAAGGTCTGTTCTACGGCGGCGGGTTTCACTTCCTCGGCGTGCAGCTGCTCGGCGTGCTTTCGGTTGCTGCGTATGTCGCCATTGTAATCTCCATTGTTTTCCTCTGCATCAAGCACACCATTGGTCTGCGCGCGGACAAGGAGGATGAACTGCTGGGACTGGATGTCTCGGAGCACGGACTGCTCACTGCATATGCAGGCTTTGCAATGCTTCCTGACACAATGGTTGCAGACGAGGATGCGGCAGCCGCACCTGTTACTGTTGTCGGCAATGTTCCGGTGGCAGAGGCGGTTCCGGTTCAGAAAATACCGTCGTTTGAATCGGGCAAGCCCAAGTTTACCAAGGTGGAAATCATCTGTCGGGAATCCCGTTTTGAAGCGTTGAAAGCTGCAATGATGGAACTTGGTATCACCGGTATGACGGTTTCCCACGTTCTGGGCTGCGGCGCCCAAAAGGGCAAGCCGGAATATTATCGCGGCGTTCCTGTCGAAGTCAATCTGCTGTCCAAGGTACAGGTTGAAATTGTAATCAGCAAAATCCCTGTTCGCAGCGTCATTGAAACCGCTAAGAAGGTCCTCTACACCGGACATATCGGCGATGGCAAGATCTTTGTTTCCGATGTTGAGAACGTAGTGAAGGTTCGCACCGGAGAGGAAGGCTACGATGCGCTTCAGGATGTGGAATAACTGCAATCCTGTTTCATATTCGCAAGAGGTCCGGCGCATAAAAGCGCCAGACCTCTTTTTCTTTTCTCCCGCAGAAAATTCCCCGTTGACAAACTGCGAAGAAAAGAGTATCCTATTGAATTAGAAAGGCAAAGACGTCTATCGTTTTCAGTGTCTCTGCCCTGTTTTCAGAACTCAAAATCGTAAAAGGCAATGGTGTCTTTAATGTTTACGCATTAAAGCATCATTGCCTTTTTTTCGTGTTCTCACAGTCAATAATCATGCAAAGGGAGATTGCTATGATAAAAAAAGATCAGCTTTATGAAGGCAAAGCAAAAAAAGTTTTTCAAACCGCAAATCCGGAACTTCTGATTGTTTCCTACAAAGACGATGCCACTGCGTTCAACGGTCTGAAAAAAGGGACGATTTCCGGCAAAGGCGCCATCAACAACCGTATGAGCAATTTGCTGATGCAGCGTCTCCAAGAATCCGGAATCCCCACGCACTTTGTCGCGGAATTGAACGCGCGTGAAACATTGGTAAAACGGGTATCCATTGTCCCGCTGGAGGTCGTCATCCGCAACATTGCAGCCGGTTCTTTTTCAAAGCGCTACGGCGTAGAAGAGGGACGTATTTTTCCGACCCCTACCATCGAATTCAGCTACAAAAACGATGCATTGGGCGACCCTCTGATGGCAGAATCTCACGCTACTGCGTTAAATCTGGCAACTCCTGCGGAAATCGAGTGCATCAAATCTTATTCCTTTGCCATCAACGACATCCTAAAGGCTTTTTGGCTCAAATGCGGCATCACCTTGGTGGACTTTAAGCTGGAATTCGGCAGGCTTGCGGACGGCTCGATCGTACTCGCCGACGAGATCAGTCCCGATACCTGCCGCTTATGGGATACCAAAACCGGTGAAAAGCTGGACAAAGACCGTTTCCGGCGCGATCTTGGCGGCGCGGAAGATGCATACGCCGAGGTCATGAACCGCCTGACCAGTCATATCTGAGGCAAAAACATGACAAAATATATCTTTATGGCAGAGAAAACGACATCCGCACTCGGCCCAAACGACCCACATCGGGACGGCTTGGAAGGCACCTGTCTTGCGCTCAGCGGTATCTATTCGGACGGCAGGCCGGCCGAAGGCATGGAACAAACCATTTATCCCATCCAAATAGAGGTGCAGTATCATCCCGTGTTTTAGAGCCGACCAAACTGGGCGCATTCGCTGTTTTGGGGATTTATCGAAGCAGCATTATCAAATACGATCGGAGGCAGAGCATGAGTATTCATGAGGAATGCGGGGTATTCGGCATAATTGCACCAACCCCCTGTGATGTGGCAAGAATCTCTTATTACGGACTGTATGCACTGCAGCACCGCGGACAGGAAAGCGCCGGTATCGTAGTCAACGACGACGGTGTGTTCGTCTCTCACAAGGATTTGGGTCTTGTCAGCGAAGTGTTTTCCAATGAAATCCTATCAGACTTGCCGCAAAGTACAATGGCGGTCGCGCACACCCGATACGGCACCACCGGCGGCACCAACCGCAACAACTGCCAACCCATTGAGGTCAATCATCAAAAAGGCAGGATGGCGCTTGCACACAACGGAAACCTCAGCAATTCTGCGGAACTGCGCAGCACACTGGAACTGAGCGGCGCAATTTTCCATACCACCAGCGATACAGAAACGATTGCTTATATTATCACCAGAGAACGGCTGTGCACGGCTTCCATTGAGGATGCCGTCAGTCAGGCAATGTATGCCTTTGACGGCGCCTATTCTCTTGTCGTGATGTCTCCGCAAAAGCTGATTTGCGTCCGAGACCCGCACGGCTTTCGCCCCCTTTGTTATGGAAAAACCGCAGACGGCACATATGTGGTCGCTTCGGAAAGCTGCGCTGTCAAAGCGGTCGGCGCCGAAGTCATCCGCGATGTCGAGCCCGGGGAAATTCTCGTCTTTACCAAAACCGGCGTCACATCCCGTCGGGAGCACTGCCGCAAGCAAGAGCCCACCCCCTGTATCTTTGAATACATCTATTTTGCGCGTCCGGACTCCATCATTGACGGCATTTCGGTCCACGCATCCCGTGTCAAAGCCGGAAAGATTCTTGCGCAGACACATCCGGTTCAGGCAGACCTTGTAATCGGCGCGCCGGATTCCGGATTGGACGCTGCGCTCGGTTTCAGTCAGGAATCCGGCATTCCCTACGGCATCGGGCTTATCAAAAACAAATACATCGGCAGAACCTTTATTTCCCCCGGGCAGGGTGCACGGATTGACGGGGTAAAAATCAAGCTTGCCGCCGTGGAGGAAAGCATCGCAGGCAAACGGGTCGTCTTAGTAGACGACTCCATTGTCCGAGGCAATACAATGGGGCGCGTTGTAAAGCTGCTCCGCGATGCAGGCGCCAAAGAAGTGCACGTGCGCATTTCATCCCCGCCGTTTCTCCACCCCTGCTATTACGGAACCGACATTGACTCGGAAGAGCATCTGATCGCCTGCAAGCACAGCGTATCTGAAATATGCCGCATCATCGGCGCCGATTCTCTTGGATATTTCCCAATCCAAAAGCTCAGCGCCATCACAGGCAGCAGGCATTTTTGCAGCGCCTGCTTCAGCGGGGATTATCCCACCGCAGTCCCCACCGATACCCGAAAAGATCGTTTTGAACAGCGATTATCCGATAAAAAGAAGTGAGGTTCCGATGATGAAAAAAGAATTTGACAGAAAGCTTATTTTTGAGGATGGGCAGGAATATTACGGCTATGGTTTCGGCGCTGATGCAGAAGCCGTATGCGAAATTGTTTTTAACACTTCCATGGTCGGATATCAGGAAATTCTATCCGACCCCTCCTATGCAGACCAGGCTGTTGTGATGACTTATCCGCTCATCGGCAATTACGGTATGGCAAAGGACGACTACGAACGGGATACCCCCTCGATCGGCGCCCTGATCGTCCACGCTTATTATGATGAACCCTCCAACTTCCGCAGCACCGCCACCTTGTCCGAGGTCATGCTGAAATTCGGGATTCCCGGTATTTCCGGCATCGACACCAGAAAGCTGAACCGCTCCATCCGCGATTTTGGAACACGCAAAGCCCTGATCACCGGCAGCTCCACACCGCTGAAAGACGGGCTTGCGCGTCTCAAATGCACAACGCTGCCCCGCAATGCGGTGTCCCGCGTAAGCTGTAAACAAAAAATCGTCTCTGCCGCATCCTTTCCACAATATCACGTCGTCGCGATTGACTGCGGAATGAAACAGAATATTGTGCGGTCGCTGAACCAACGCGGCTGTACGGTCACAGCGGTACCATGGAATACATCCGCAGAATCGATTATCACCCTCAAGCCGGACGGCATTTTCATTTCCAACGGTTCCGGCGACCCTTCCGACGTTCCGGAAACCATTGCAGCCGTCCGGCATCTGCTCGGAAAATATCCTATGTTCGGCATCTGCCTTGGACACCAGATTATTGCGCTCGCCAAAGGCGGAAAAACCTACAAGCTCAAATTCGGCCATCGCGGAGGGAATCATCCGGTACGCAATCTGGAAACCAATCAAATCGAAATAACTTCGCAAAACCATTCCTATGCAGTGGACGCCAACAGCCTTCCGGGCACCGGACTGACCTTGACACACATCAACCTTCTCGATCATACCGTGGAAGGATTGCAATGCGCACAGGATAAAGCGTTCAGCGTACAATATCATCCGGAAAGCGCACCGGGACCGCAGGACAGCGCCTACCTTTTCGACCGCTTTATCAAGCTGATGGAGGACGAACAAATTCATGCCTAAGAGAACAGATATCAAAAAAGTGCTTGTCATCGGCTCGGGTCCGATTGTAATTGGTCAGGCAGCAGAATTCGATTATGCCGGAACGCAGGCGTGCCTTGCCCTGAAAGAGGAGGGCTACGAGGTCATTCTATGCAACTCCAACCCGGCAACCATCATGACCGATACTTCGATTGCGGACAAGGTTTACATGGAGCCGCTGACTCTGGAGTATATTGCTAAAATCATCCGATACGAACGCCCGGATGCAATTCTCCCCGGCATCGGCGGTCAGACAGGTTTGAACCTCGCCATGCAGCTTGAAAAGAAGGGGGTGCTCTCAGAGTGCCGCGTGGAACTGCTCGGCACCAAAAGCAGTAGCATTGCCCATGCAGAAGACCGCGAACTGTTTAAGGAGCTTTGTGAATCCCTCGGGGAACCGGTTTTGCCCTCTCAAATTGCAAGTTCGATGGAAGAAGGTTTGCAGGCAGCGCAGCAGATCGGGTATCCCGTTGTCCTGCGTCCTGCTTTTACGCTGGGCGGTACCGGCGGCGGGTTTGCTGACAATGAAGCGGAATTTCTGCCATTGATGAAGAACGCACTCTCTCTGTCTCCGGTCAAGCAGGTTCTGATTGAAAAGAGCATCAAGGGATATAAGGAAATCGAATATGAAGTCATGCGCGACAGCAACAATACCGCCATTACCATCTGCAATATGGAAAACCTTGACCCTGTCGGGATTCACACCGGCGACTCGATTGTGGTCTGCCCGTCTCAGACGCTGACCAACCGGGAATACCACATGCTCCGGGACAGCGCGCTCAAAATCATCCGTGCACTTGAAATTGAGGGCGGCTGCAACGTCCAGTTCGCACTGGACCCGCATTCGTTCCAATATTACCTGATCGAAGTCAATCCCCGCGTATCCCGCTCCTCTGCACTGGCTTCTAAAGCCAGCGGGTATCCGATTGCGCGGGTTTCTGCAAAAATCGGTATTGGTATGACGCTTGATGAAATTCAAATCGCCAATACCCCTGCATCCTTTGAGCCGGCGCTGGACTATATTGTAACCAAAATGCCGCGCTTCCCGTTTGATAAATTTTCGGACGCCAACAACGCGCTTTCCACCCAGATGAAAGCCACCGGCGAAGTAATGAGCATCGGCAGAACCATGGAAGAAAGCCTCCTCAAAGCAATTCGTTCCCTGGAAGTCGGTCTTTTCCATTTGCATCATCCCAAATTCGATGCTGTCAGCGCCGAGGAACTGCTGGAATATATCAAAACCGGCACCGATGACCGAATCTATGCCATCGCAGCGCTTCTTCGTCTCGGATGCAGCATCGAACCGATTGCCGCTGCAAGTGCAATCGATCGCTTTTTCCTTCAGGCGCTGCGCAATATTGTGTCGGAAGAGCGCGAAATCAAGGAGCATCCACGGGATATTTCCGTGCTGCGCGACGCCAAGAAAATGGGGTTTTCCGATCAAATCATCGGACATCTGTGGAATCTCTCCGAATCCGACGTGTTTTCCCTGCGCCGAAGCCACGGTATCCTTCCGGTCTATAAAATGATCGACACATGCGCTTCCGAATTTGAAAGCTATATCCCGTACTTCTATTCCACCTATGAAGACGAAAACGAATCCATTGTATCGTCTAAGCAGAAGGTCATTGTACTCGGCTCCGGTCCCATCCGGATCGGACAAGGGGTAGAATTCGACTATTCCACCGTCCACGCGGTTCAGACCATCAAGGCGTCGGGATACGAAGCGATTATTATCAACAACAATCCTGAAACGGTTTCCACCGACTATACCTGCTCGGACAAGCTGTATTTTGAACCGCTGTGCGTCGAAGACGTCATAAACATCATCGAGCTGGAGCAGCCGGTGGGCGTTATTGCAACTCTGGGCGGTCAGACCGCAATCAACCTTGCCGCACCGCTGAAAAAGCGCGGCGTCAAAATCATCGGCACAGGCTGCGACGCGATTGAGCGCGCCGAAAACCGCGACGCCTTTGAGAAACTGCTCAATGCCCTGCATATCCCGCAGCCAAAGGGCCGTGCCGTCACCAGTGTAGAAGCCGGGATTCAAGCCGCCAAAGAGATCGGATACCCTGTACTGGTCCGTCCCAGTTTTGTGCTTGGCGGCAGAGCCATGCAAATTGTCGCCAAGGAGGATGCGCTTCGCAGCTATCTCAAAACCGCTGTGGAAATCGATGAAGACAAACCAGTTCTGGTCGATCAATACATCTGCGGAAAAGAAGTGGAAGTCGATGCAATCTGTGACGGAACCCACGTATTTGTCCCCGGTATTATGGAGCTTGTAGAACGCACCGGCATCCATTCAGGCGATTCTATCAGCGTCTACCCCTCTTATAGCCTTTCCGCCGAGGTCAAGCAAACCATCCTCAATTACACCGAAAAACTCGGACTGGGAATCGGCATCATTGGCCTGTTTAATATCCAGTTTATCGTAGATGCACAAGGTCATGTCTACATCATCGAGGTCAATCCCCGTTCCTCCCGAACGGTCCCCTTTCTGTCGAAAGCCACCGGATACAGCCTTGCCGATATTGCGACGCGCTGCAACCTCGGCACCTCTCTTGCAGAGCAGGGAATCTCCGAGATTTACCCGCCGGAAAAAGGACGCTTTTACGTCAAAGCGCCTGCATTCTCTTTTTCCAAGCTGCAAGGGATGGACGCCTACCTGTCCCCTGAAATGAAATCCACCGGTGAAGCGATCGGATACGACGAAAAGCTGCATCGTGCCGTTTATAAAGCAATGATTGCCTCCGGTCTTACGCTGCGCAATTACGGAACGGTAATCGTCAGCGTCGCCGATGAAGACAAAGAAGAAACGCTGCCGCTCGTCCGGCGTTTTTACAACATGGGTTTTAATATTGAAGCCACTGCGCTGACCGGCGAATTTTTGAAAGCCAACGGGATTCGTACCCGCATTCGCCGCAAGCCCAGCGAGGGAAGTGAAGAGGTGCTGGATTCTATCCGTGCCGGCTATGTCAGCTATGTCATCAACACCCGCGCGGTCCTCTCTGGGAAACACTTCGGCGATGGAATCGCGATCCGCGAATGTGCGGCACAGAATAATATCACCATGCTGACCTCACTCGATACCGTTCGGATGCTTCTGGACGTACTGGAAGAGGTGACGCTCGGCATCTCTACCATCGACGGGAAATGAGTGCACCGCATGTATGATACCTTGCAGAAAGGAGAACACAAACGATGTTAAAGCCGAATCCACGATACCGAGAACTAAAGGACTCCTATTTATTCAACACCATTTACCGAAAAACAAGTGAATATCTCGAAAAAAATCCAGAAAAGCAGGTACTGCGCATGGGGGTCGGCGATGTATCCCTCCCGCTGTGCGATGCAGTCATCGAGGCGCTGCACCGCGCAGTTGACGACCAGTCTGCCGCCGCCACATTCCATGGCTATATGCCGGAATGCGGCGACGCTGCCCTCCGCAAAGCCATTGCCGGATATTATGCGCAGATGGGCGCAGCAGTTTCCGAACAGGAGATTTTCATTTCCAGCGGCGCCTGCGATGATCTCGGCGATATTCTGGAGTTATTCGATCAGGAGAATATGGTGATGGTGGTCGAGCCGGCATATCCCGAATATGTAGATACCAATATTCTGGCCGGACGTAAAATCATTCATTTATCTTCCGGAATCGAAAATGATTTTTTACCCCTGCCCAGCGCACAGGCAAAAGCCGATATTCTCTACCTCTGCTCCCCCAACAATCCGACCGGTGCGGTTTATAACCGCAGTCAACTGCAGGCATGGGTAGATTTTGCAAACGAGATCGGCGCGGTGATCTTATTCGACGCCGCTTACGAAATTTTTATCGAAGAACCGGATATTCCGCACAGCATCTATACGCTACGCGGCGCAGACCGCTGTGCCATTGAAATCTGCTCGTTATCTAAAACCGCAGGTTTCACCGGCACCCGGCTTGGTTATACCGTTGTTCCCCAAAACCTGATTCGCGGCGGCATGCATCTTCATGAAATGTGGTCGCGCAACCGGGAAACCCGCACCAATGGCGTCTCATATATTTTACAAAAGGGTGCGCTTGCCGTATTCACTCCGGAAGGACAGCAGCAAATTCAGAAAAATCTCCGTGTCTACAAAGAGAATGCCGCCTGCTTTATGAAAGCGCTGGATGCCGCAGGAATCTGGTACTGCGGCGGCAAAAATTCCCCTTATCTCTGGATGAAATGTCCGGACGGCATGAGCGGCTGGACGTTTTTCGATTATCTGCTGCAAAAAATTCAGGTTGTCGGGATTCCCGGCGACGGGTTTGGAGACTGCGGAAAAGGCTATTTCCGCTTTTCAACCTTTGGGAATCCGGAGGAAACCCGCGAAGCTGCCGACCGGCTTTGCAAGCTGCTTGCCAAGGAGTAAATTCATGAAAATCACCTGTCTGCAAATGGATATGAAGCTCGGGCTCCCCGCACAAAACTTCTCCCACGCCGAGCATCTGATTGACCGGGCAATGCAGGAAAACCCCGATGTGCTCGTACTTCCGGAAACATGGAACACCGGATTTTTCCCGAAAGAACACCTCGCCCAATATTCCTGTCAGGATGGCGATATGGTGAAACGCTGCATCGGCAGTCTGGCAAAAAAATATCATGTCCATATTGTAGCCGGCTCCGTGTCCAATGTACGCGGCGGCAACATATACAATACAGCGATGGTCTTTGACCGAAATGGTCAATGCATTGCCGAATATGATAAAACCCACCTCTTCACGCCTCTGGGAGAACACAACTTCTATACCGGCGGCGATCACCTATGCCGTTTTCTGTTGGATGGCGTTCCATGCGGGGTCATCATCTGTTATGATGTGCGTTTCCCTGAACTGGTCCGCACACTATGTCTGTCTGGAATCGATATACTCTTTGTTGTGTCCCAGTGGCCCAAAGAGCGAATCCCCCATCTGCAAACACTCACTGCTGCCAGAGCAATCGAAAATCAGATTTTTGTGGCGTACTGCAATTCCTGCGGTGTTGCAGAACAAACTGCATTTGGCGGACATTCCGCGATTCTGAATCCTCTCGGGACCGTATTGGTTCAAGCCGGTCCTTTCGAAGAGATCATCTCTGCCACCTGCAACCTTCAATTGCTCGTCGAAATCCGAAGCAGGATTCCTGTCTTTCGTGACCGAAACCCTAAGCTCTATGCAATCAACGAACTTTAACAAGTACGTAATGCTCAAATTGGTTAATGAAAAGCCGATGCGAACATAGTGCTATGGAAAGGAATAAGCAGGACATAATACAACCGGAAATTGACTGTTCACATCACATTTTCACAGCAGATTTCAGAGCAGATGCCGCCCCCCCTCTCTGCCATAGGTTGATCTAAAGTTCGAATGATAAGATAAAAATGGTTTTCTTCGCGATTTTATGCTATAGTATTGATGTCGCGAAATAGAACGACTGGGGGGTGACCTTGATGAAATTATTATACGCCGAAGACGAACCGGCGCTTTCCGAAGCTGTTGTTGATTATCTTACCTATCATAAATATATTGTAGATGCCGTATATGACGGCGCAGATGCCTACGATTACGCTATTTCTGGCGAATATGACGGTATTATTCTTGATATTATGATGCCAAAGCGAGATGGACTGGAAGTACTTTCCGCCCTCCGAAGGGATGGTTGCAGAACTCCGATACTTTTGCTTACAGCCAAAACGCAGGTTGAGGATCGTATTCAAGGTTTAGATTCTGGAGCTGATGATTATCTCCCGAAACCCTTTGATATGGGGGAACTGATCGCCCGGGTTCGTGCGATGCTGAGACGGCGGGAAGAGTTTCATCCGGATTCGATACAGTTTGGAGATTTGACTTTGAATATGCAGTCTGGCACAATCAGCGCGGGAGAGATGTCTTTTCCGTTGCCAAAACAGGAATATCGTATGATAGAGCAACTTATGCTCAATCATACGATGTATCTGTCATCAGAAAATCTGCTGATAAAAGCATGGGGATATGATGCTGAAACGGATATAAACAGTGTATGGCTGTATATCTCCTATTTGCGGAAACGGTTATCTGCGCTGAACTCTAAAGTGGAGATCATTTCAAAAAGGAATGTCGGTTATAAATTGGAGTATCGGTCATGACAAAAACATTAAAGCGACGATTTGTTATTTTTACGATGATGGCAGTGACCGGCCTTTTAGTATTCATCGTACTTTCCATAAACGGACTAAACTGGGTAATATTAGAGCGCCAGTCTGATTCTATATTGGAAACGCTGGTAGATGCTGAGGGCGCTTTTCACAAAATGGATTTTGACCGTCCACCTCCTTTTGTTCCCCCATTTAGATATGGACAGGATGCGTTCTTCGCGATTTTTTATTGTTCAAAGTGATGCGGATGGCAATGCCATAGATGTCAATATAGAACAAATATCCTCCATTGATATTGAGACTGCACAGGAATACGCCTTGACGGTTTCAATGTCTGGGAAAGAATCTGGGCGAATAGATGGATACAAATTTGCAGTAAAACAGCTTGGGCCAAACCAGCTTATATTTTTTATGGATATATCGGGGCAAAGAGAAAATTTCTACATGGTGTTATTTGTTTCCGGTATCATAGCAGTGCTTTGCTGGCTGATTCTCTTGGGGATCGTTATTTTACTTTCTGGAAAAGTGATCCGTCCCGTTCTTGCTGGAATGGAAAAGCAAAAGCAATTCATCACCAATGCGGGGCACGAAATGAAAACGCCTCTTGCGATTATTCAGTCGAATAATGATACAATGGCACTGATCCATGGTGAGAACAAGTACAATGTGCATATCCGTACACAGACCAAACGGCTGAATATGTTGATGTCCAATCTGCTGACCCTTGCGAAACTGGATGAGGCAATTCCTCTGCAAACAGAAACAGTGAATATCAGTCTGCTGACAAGCGAGCTTCTGCCGGCCTATCAGGATGTTGCACTGGCTCACAATCTTTCTTTTCACGTGCAAATTGAGCCGGAGGTTATCATCCGGACTAACAAGGACAGTTTTTGGCAGATGCTGGAACTTCTTTTAGATAATGCAGTCAAATATACACCGGAGAATGGAACAATCGATTTGACACTGAAAAAGCATGGCAGATACATTCAAATCGTTGAAGAAAATACTTGTGACCCATCCCATGAGGCAGACCCGGAGCGGCTGTTTGAACGATTTTACCGCGGGAATCTTGCACGAACGCAAAGCGGAGATTCTTTCGGTTATGGGATCGGCCTTTCCGCCGCTCGTGCTGTCTGCGAGAATTTTGGAGGAAGCTTGAAAGCGGAATATACCGCAGACGACCGTATTCGATTTACAGCCATCTTGTAAAGCACACAAAATGTTCACAAACCCTTCCGTAATTGTTCGCATGCGGAGGGGTTTTTCTTATGTAAATCTTAGGTTGGGTTTTTATAATCATTTTGTAAAGTCGAAAGGAGATGATGCCGGTTGCAGTTTCGGCATGAAGTAAAACATGAAATCAGCAAAGGGGATTTGATCATCCTGCGGCAAAGGCTTCGGAATGTCATGAAGCCGGACTGCCATGCTGTGAATGGACAGTATACCATACACAGCCTGTATTTTGACACAGCGGATGATAAGGCGCTGCGCGAAAAACTGGACGGTGTCATCACGCGGGAGAAGTATCGCATACGCCTGTATAACCATGACCCGTCCAGCGTTCATTTGGAGCGGAAATTTAAGCATATGGGACTGGGATACAAGAATACGGCGTCCCTAACGCCCAAGCAGGCACAGGCAATAGCCGATGGGGATGTGGAATGGATGTCCCGCAGTGATGATGCGGTGATTCTTGGCTTTTATACCCGCATCCGAAACGAGGGGCTGAAAGCAAAGGTCATCGTGGATTATATCCGGGAGCCGTTTGTATTCGCGCCCGGCAATGTCCGCGTCGCTCTGGATTATGCGATTCGGACCGGTATGAGCTGTACCGATTTTCTGAATCCTGCGTGTGTGACCGTGCCAATCAAGGATGCGCCCTATATCCTTGAAGTGAAGTGGGACAGTTACCTTCCCGATGTGATTCGCGATGCGGTACAGCTTGACAGCAGGCGCAATGCGGCGTTTTCCAAATATGCCGCCAGCCGTATGTACGATTAAACCCCAATAAGCAAAGGAGCAACCTCAACAATGACCTTTCAAGATATTTTTAAGTCCAGTTTTCTGGAAAACATTTCGTCCATCAGCGTACTCGATATGCTGCTGACCATTGTGCTGTCCTTCGGCATCGGTCTGTTTATCTTCCTCGTTTATAAGAAAACCTATCGTGGTGTGATGTATTCCGCAGGCTTTGGCACTACGCTGATTGCTTTGACCATGATTACATCCATTGTCATTCTCGCCGTAACCTCCAATGTCGTTCTGTCCCTCGGTATGGTCGGTGCGCTGTCCATCGTCCGTTTCCGTACTGCAATTAAAGATCCGCTGGATATTGCGTTTCTGTTCTGGTCAATCGGCGCAGGTATTATTCTTGCGGCAGGTATGATTCCGCTTGTCATCGTTGGCAGCGTTTGCATCGGCCTGATCCTGCTGGTATTTGTCAATCAAAAGTCACACACATCCCTATATGGTTGTACTGAGCTGCACAAACCATGATGCAGAAGTTAAGGCTATTCCCGGAAAGCAGCGCCAGCGCGATCATGCGGATCAGCTCTTCACGCTCTGCAACCGTCTGATTGAGTTCCTCCATTACAGCCAGCATCTTATCTCTCAGCATGGGTCATTCTCCTTTTTCGAATAATTCCACCGCACAGCGGAAGCCCTTGACAAACGAATCCTCCCGTTCCATATCCCGCAGCAAATCAAAATCGTGCATAATCGCCTTCAGCAGCTTCACCGTCTCCGGATCCGAGACCGCCGCAAGCACCGCAAATGCTGCCGAGATACGAAAGCCGGTCCCCCGGATCGGGGAACCGTTTATCTCCGGTCCCTCCTTCGCAGGAGCATATCTGCCGCGGTACAGCTTACGCACCGCATCCGTGTTCAGCGCTTTCATACTGCATCACCTGCCTGAAACAATACCTTGCCGGTGCCGGCATAGCGGATCTGGAAGGTGACGTTCCGGTTCATCCGGTGCAGCAGGCTTGCCCGCTGTTTCAGGATATTCAGCTTGGCTTCCGGAACAATGGTCGCGTGCATCAGCGGTGCAGGGAACGTGCCGCCGGCCATATCCACTGCACCGAAGCGTTTATCGCCTTTTCCCTTCGCATAGAGCATGAGATTTGCCATTATGATACCCCCGTGTCATCTATCCGGCCAGTTTGTATGCGCTTCACATCAAAGAGCGCAGGACGGAAATCGTGCGCGGCGGCGCAGTAGAAGAAAAACTGTGCCAGCCCGGTGTCGATCTCCACCACATCACCAAGGCCGATCCCCTCG
The DNA here is from genome assembly GCF_000701665.1 of Agathobaculum desmolans ATCC 43058. Classification (GTDB taxonomy): domain Bacteria; phylum Bacillota; class Clostridia; order Oscillospirales; family Butyricicoccaceae; genus Agathobaculum; species Agathobaculum desmolans. Next base: position 30,084 of record NZ_JNJN01000027.1, read on the forward strand.
CCTTCCAAAAGCGGCATTTCGTCTGGGCTGTTTGCATTTTCACAATGCCGGGGTAAGACCGGTCTTGCCTTCTGTGCGCAGCCGGTACCGGAACGCGCTGGGAAACGCAATATTCCGGTTGTCCATACGGTCCGCCTCGAACAGACGCGCCATCACTGCGGCCTGCTCGTCCGCATAGCTGTAAATGCGGTATTCGCAGGGGCTTTTCCGCTTGGGGCACCATTGGGGCGCTTTGTATGCTGGGTCGCTTTTACGAAATGCCTTGCGGCGCTTTTTATTTTTGAAGCCCGCGCAGTAGCGGCTCAAACCGAAATCCAGATGCGCCTCGCAGCCGATACAGCCGGGTTCGCGAAAGCTTGATTTCCTCATGGATATTTACACCCCGTTTCTCATGCCACATCATTGTTTTCCGCCGCGCGCCGCACCTCGTACAGCTCCGGGCAGTATTCCAGCAGTTCGCCGATGGAAAGCTCGGAAACAAAGTACGGCCCGCTTTCCGGACGGTCCAGATCATCCGCGATAAAGCGCCGTGCCTGTGTTTCGGCGGGGAATTTCAGCGCATTGCTTAGATCGACCACATGATGCCCGTCTTTTACCAAATGGCCTGCCACAAACGAATACCGCGAACGGTACAGGTAGTAGACCACAAAAACGCCGGTATGCACGCCCATCTTATGCCGCCTCCCTTCCGGGGGCGGCATCAACCGGGAACCGATAGACCTTGCAGCTGCGCACACCGTGCCGGCGGAGCACCTGTTTGTGCTCCTTGCGGGTCACAATCTCAGCCGGATCGGCATTGAGGCCGTCCGGCAGCACATCATACAGCGTGCCGCCGTCCTCCCGCCATGCATCCAGACTGAGCACCTGCGGCTGCCTACGTTCACGATTCCGCTGGCGCAGCAGGGCATTGCGGATGCGGCTGTATGCGATCGTGGTGAAGCGGTACTTTTGCAGGCTTTCATCCGTCAGATACCGCTGCGCTGCGAGGATCAGACCCAGTGCAGCTTCGCCGTAGAGATCGGTATCCGCCCCGGTACCGAGATGCAGGTCATGCATCACACGGTAGATCAGGTTGTGATATGCCGGTAGTACAGGATATACACCTCCACCCGCGGGGCGGTCTGGTTGATGCGCCATGACCTGCGGCTCGCCTGCCGGAATGTGAACAGCTTGAAGGCCATATCATAGAAGATCAGCGTGGTGAAGTCGTTCAAATCGAGTAGGGTGGGCGCCCAGCGCCTTACCGCATTACTGCGGCAGGTTTCCGAGCACCCCCCTCGCGAACCGGACTTACACCTCTCGGCGTATCCGGCTCTCCCTTTGTCTGTCAGTCTAATTTGCCGGCGTGCAGTTTGTCATGACACGTACGGCATAGCGCCATAGTCTTGCGTTTGCGACCTATCATCACGATTTCCCACCCGGCTTTGCCTTTTAAGTCCTTGATTTTCCGAACATGGTGCATTTCGATTGGAACATTTTCCGCTCCGCACCATTCGCACCTTTCGGCCTTCAATCGACTTATCAGGCTTGTCGAGTTGAGATTGCTGTACACCATCGGAATAACATCCATTGCCGGGGCAGAAACCATTCTGTTGTCCTTTCTAAACCCGTCGTCATACAGATACGCTATCGCTTTTCCGCTTTTACTCGGATATTTCACGCCGAAGCGTTTATATCCGTATTTCTTACGGATACGGCTGATGCGTGTTTTGTATTTGGCGGCAAAGGTTTTGAACAGGCTGTACTTCATTACATAGTAGAAATCGCCCAAAACACTGACATTATCCGCTATGCGGTAGTAGTTATAGATGCCCCTGATTTCCGCATTGTACTGGTTTAAGATTTCAAGGTCATCACCGTTGATTAGGTAGGTGCGTTCGGTAGGGATGAAGATTTCCCGACCCTCTCGGTATGTGATTTTCAACGCCGAATAATCAAGCAGCTTCTTCTGCCATTTGTCTCTGGGGACATACAACAGAATCTTTCCGCTCATGGATCGCATCTTGTGGCCATTTTTGCTGGTTGTTATATGGTCACTGTTGCTGGCAAAGACTTCAAAGCCTAAAAATCTGGCCTTATCTTTTGCCTGCGTTATCAGCGTTTTTTCATCGGATAATTCCAAATGGAGTTCTTCCGACAAAAACTGCTTGATGTCTAACTTGATTTTTTCAGCGTCTGCTTTACTGCCAATGACTCCACAAATCCAGTCGTCTGCATATCTTACATATTGCAGACGTTTGTATTCTGTGTCCATGGGGTCATATGCCGGCATTTGCCGTTTGAGGGCTGTTTTTTCCCTGATTTCCCGCAAGGCCGTATCTCTTGCCGTTTCGTCCATTTCTTCCCACATTTCCGGCTTGTATTTGCCTTTTTCAAGCCATCGAATTTGTTCATGCAGTTTCCAATATGGGGTGTACTTGTCCCGCCGCGCTCCGTTTCTGAAAGATGCCATGTACTGCTCCATGTATCTGTCAAACTCGTTTAGGTAGATATTTGACAGAATAGGACTGATGATGGAGCCTTGTGGGGTGCCGGAGTAGGTGCGGTGAAAAGTCCAGTCCTCAAGGTATCCCGCTTTCAGAAACTTCCATATCAAAGCAAGAAAATACTCATCATGGATGCGCCTGCGCAGGATTCCTACGAGAACTGCGTGGTCTATGTTGTCGAAGAACGACTTAATATCGCCCTCTATAAACCACCTTGTTCCGCTAAAGTTGCGCTGTAACTGCAAAAGTGCCGTGTGGCAGCTTCGGTTAGGACGAAAGCCGTGGGAATAGTTGGAGAAAGTCGGCTCATAAATAGCCTCCAGCAACATCCGCACGATTTCCTGCACCAGCTTATCATCAAAAGACGGGATGCCCAGCGGGCGCATTTTTCCGTTCTTTTTCTTGATATAGGTACGTCGTGCGGGATTTGGCCGGTAACTGTGGTCTTTTAGACTTTCAATCAGTTTTCCGATACGCTCCATACCCATTCCGTCTATGGTCTGCCCGTCCGTTCCGGGAGTCATATTTCCGGGCTTGGCATAGATGTTGTAGTACGCCTGCAGATAAAACTCTGGGTTATAAAGGTTGCGATACAGGCGCTCATAATAATAGGTTGGGGCTTTTGCTTTGGATTTCAGACTGTTCAATACGTCGATTGGATTTCTCATGGTGTCTCACACACCGTTCCTTTCTCTATATTGATAGACAAACTGGCCCCCTTCGCCATGTAGACGGTTTTCCCGCCCTCGGACTACTATGGGACCTCCGTTACCATGCCGGATTTTCAGCGTCATCTTCCTCGGGGTGTTAATCCTTGGAATTTATCACCTTGCGGCATTACGCATAGCCCTGTGGGGCGTTCCGGTTTAGGTAATCTCCGGTTAGACTGTTAGGAATGGCTTGTCAGTCTGTCGGATATGACGTTCGCCCTTTACCGCTTATTGCGGTTGGTCGGTACAAAAGTATCATGGACACCTTCACCTGGCCTTTATGAAGTTCCTTGTACCGCCTGACACTTCAGCTATCGTGTGGCAGGGACTCGAGTATGACCCCTCGGACTGTCATTCAGGCAATCCAGCTTTTATCCTCATAACTGACCTTTCATCTTGCAGTTCAGTCGCGGCATGGATAGCTCTGCCGACTTACTGCTTTCCCGATATGCTACACTCCCCGCGCAGTTTCCCTTGCGGATAAATCGGGTGATGACAACTTTTTGATACTTTTATGTTGCTGCTGTGCCAACAGCAGAATTCCTAACAGTCCGCGGACACCTTCGTATCACACGAAATAAGGTGTCCTTACGGACGCACGCCCGGTTTCCACAAGCCCGGGGTTTGTGATCATCACCTGCATCCCTTGACGGAGTTTTTCCGCCACCCATGCCTCGCGTCCCCGCGGCGGCACGGTATCCTCCATGATCTCTGCACGGATGCCGGCATCCGCAAGAAAGCACTTGAGCCGCGTCCGGCTGTCCAGCCGCACCCAGTTCACATAGAGCAGAACGCGCTCACCGGCGGCAACTTTCTCCCGGATAAGCTCCATCGTCCGCAGATCCTTTTCCGTCTCCTTGTCTGGTGCGCCGCTGCTTTGCGGGACGACCAGAGGATTTCTGGTGACCGGATGCACGACCGGCTTATGCCCATACGGCTGATCCGGATAGGCCATCAGCAGATTCAGGGAAGTGGACAACAGCTTTTGCGCCAGCCTGCGGCCTTCACGGCTGCGATCCTTGAAGATCGCATGAAATGCGTGCTCCAGTTCGTCATAGGCTTTCTGCTGCCGCTCCGGCAGACGGAGCGGCACAGGGATCTCCTCATACTCCGGCAGCTCTGTTCCCATATCCGTCAGGGTGAGGAACACGCCGCTTTCCAACAGGAAGCGGCTGTACACCAGCGGAGACACACCGGGTCGCTGCCTCGAACGTTTCTTGCGCTTGACTGCGCGGCGGTTCGAGTTGTAGCCGCCTTCTGTCACCGTGTAGGTGTCTTCGATCACGCCGTATTCCCGTGCAAAATGTGATTGTGCGGCAAATGCCTGTCCATCCTGCTGCATCAGCTGTGAACAGGTCCGGTACAGCAGATAGAAGATGCCGGACGCATAGCCGTTGATCAGGGTCGCCGTCATGCCGATGCACTTCTTTGCCGCGGCAAACAGCTCGCCCATTGCATCGCCCTGTCCGCTGTTCGCTGCAAACTGATGGAGCTCATCCGCGATCAAGCCGTCTATTTTGTCTCTGTACTTATTTTTAATATAGGTACTGAGCGGAAACCGGCGGCAGGCGCCGCGGGCGGTCATGAAGCGGTTTGGGTTTCGCTCCAGTTCGTCCAGCTGTTTTTTCGCAGCTGTGGTTTTGCAGGTTTTTAAGGCCTGCCCGGCAAACCGGCGATGGACATAGCCCACATGGCTGATGCGCACCCATTCGCTTTGCTCCTCCGCGGTGGTGGCCGTCCAAAGGACAGCGCCGCAGCAGTCACACTTGCGGTTGCTGCGGGTTTCGGTGCGGAAATAGTCCGGCGTGGCATCTACCAGCGTCTTTTTGCCGCAGTCCACAAATTCCATTTGGATCACACTGCCGCAGTCCGGGCAGATAAAGCCGCGCTTTATCACACTCCAGCGCACTGCCGGGCGGCGCATATAGCCGTCCCGTGCGGTTTCCTTGGAGAGTACAGCAAAGACCGTTCGGCTGCCGCGGATATATTCCGCATAGAGCGCATCGAAATCCTCCGGGGACTGCACAACTGCAGACAGCGAATTTGGAATGGTTTCATCCAGCTCGCGTACCCATTTCCCCGTCATGTGCGAGGGGCAAAGGACGAGGTGCAGACATTTCCGATGCTTTTGCAGAAAGTACGCCTGCAAGGCCAGACTGCCTACCTTGGACTTTCCTGAACCGCATTCCGCGATCAACAGGCCGAGCTTGGCATGTTGCAGTCTGCGGCGCAGCGCTTCCGCTGCCGCAAGCTGCGCGCCATATAAGGGATAACCGGCCGTCTGTTCAACATGGCAGTTCAGTTCCAGTACGGCTTCTGACAATGGCTCTGCCGCCGGGTCATACAGCGGTTCAAACTGCCCACGGATGCGTGCGGCGATCACAGGACCGAAACGGTTCAGGTAGTGTGCGGCCTTTATACATGGTCAAAAGCAGGCCGCGCACAAAAAGGTTTGGTTGATAAGCGGCTCGCACGCGCCGCACCAGTTCCAATGTATCCGGCAAACCCTCCGCATCCAGATAATGTGCCTGCACAGGGATGACGACCTCATCTGATGCAGCAAGTGCATTGATCATTTGCAAATCTGGATGTGGGCTGCAGTCTATCAATATGTAATCATATTGCGAACGAAGCATATCCACAATGGTTTTCAGCACATAAACCGGCTGAATATCGTCCTGCTCACCGAACATGGATGCCGTTGTCTGCATGACCGATAAGCGTGTCGCAATACCACTCAGCTTTTGGTTTGCTGGAAGCAGGTCGATATTGTTTTGATGTAGAATTGCCTGTTTAATACCGAGTTCAAGCAATTCTGGGCTGTCAAGAGCTTGGCACATCAAAGTGGCAAGCGATACTTTACAGTTGAGCGGTGTAAATCCCATTGCTTTTGTAAGAGATCCCTGACTGTCATTGTCAATGAGAAGTACCCTTTTTCCTTTACGGGCAATCGCTTCGCCCAGATTGAAGGTTGTGGTGTTTTTTCCCGTTCCACCTTTTGCATTCGCTATACATATCACTTTACTCATACGGTCACCTCATATTATTATAAATCATCGTGCTGATTCATTTACAAAAATGACAGCAATCTGACAGCAATCGGAATGATAATAACCAGAACAGTATGTACAAAATGTCATGAGAATCACAACTTTATGCGCATATTTGCACTTAATGGAATAGTAGAAATTCAGAAAAATTGAATTATGCTTTTCGAATCTCTTCAGGTCCACCATTTTAAGCAGATTTGCATTGTGCAAATCTGCTTTTTTCATGCCGTAACATAAATAGCGAGGTTCTCATTACCTCGACCGCCACACTCTACCCCAAGGTTTTGCAATCATCAAAAGCTACGATAATCTCGATTTTCACTGTATATATCCTAATTACGCATAAACTGCTTCAGCAAACCGACCCACAGTCATCTTTTGCACTTTTTTCTCCTTTTACTTTGCTTACAGCATATCGCTAATTTTTCTTTTCCTGAGTCAAAGTTCTTGTTTACTTTGACCATTGGAAATGCTATACTTTTATAAACCGCTATCATCGGTAACGATGATGGGAGCTGAGGGCGGAATAATAAAAAGCATCGCAGCATAATGACACAAAATATACCTTGCAAATAATATTTGCAAAGTATAAATAAAAAAGCAGCAGTCAAAGCACTGCAATAAAAGGAGGATCCTCTATGAAGAAAAGTCTTAAAATCGCTCTGACCTCTGTGCTGGTCGCGGCCGGCTTAGCCGTTACCGCGGGCGCCGCCAATTTTGAGCATTGCGCCGACCAGCTCAAGGAAGTCGGCCTGTTTCAGGGTACTGAATCCGGCTACGAGCTGGATCGCGCGCCCAATCGCGGCGAAGCCGCAGCAATGCTGGTTCGCCTGCTCGGCAAGGAAGAGGAAGCGCAGAAACTCACCTACACCGCGCCGTTCACCGATTTGGCCGGCTGGGAAAAGCCGTATGTGCAGTATCTGTATGAGAACAAGCTGACTGACGGCACATCGGACACAACCTTCTCCCCGCGCAGCAGCTGCTCGGCACAGATGTACACCACCTTCCTGCTGCGTTCCCTCGGCTATGCAGACGGGGAACAGGGCGATTTTACATATGCCAAGGCGCTGGATTTCGGCAAGTCCATTGGTCTGGTTGATTTTGCAAATTGCAACGAAAGCAAATTCCTGCGCGACCATGTTGCCGCAATGAGCTTGACTGCCCTGCATGTGGATGTAAAGTCCGAAAAGGGCACAAGCCTGTTGGAAAAGCTGGTCAAGGATGGCGCGATCGAGCAGAGCAAGGCCTCTTCCCTGCTCCTCTTCTTCGACCGGTATGACGATTACATGAAGGCTGCTTCCCAAATGGATCAGGCCACCAAGTCGGATATCTCTATGAAGATTGACGCCAAGGCTTCTCTCGACGGGCAGGAGCTGCTGACGCTCTCCATGCCGGTAACGATGCAGGCCGATATGGATTTGGAGCACATGGATCAGTCCAAGCTCTCGATGACCGGTACCATGAAAATGCACGTCAATCCCGAGCTGGCAACCGAACCTGATGCACAAACCGATGTGGAGCTTCCGATCGCCTACTACTACACCAACGGTGTGTATTACATGAATGCAGGCGGTCAGAAGGTCAAAATGCCGATGTCCTTTGAGGACGCCATGGCGCAGATGGGCGACCTGACCTCGATGCAGTCTGAACCGCTCTGCCTGATCGAAGATATCGCGGTTTCGGGCGGCAAGACCACGGTCACCTACTCCGCTTCCGGTATGGAAGGACTGGTTGATTCCATTCTGGGCAGCATGGGCACGGATGCCCTGACCTCTGACGTGCAGATTCGTGATATTGTCGCCAAGGCAACCGTCTCGGGCAGCAAGGTGCAAGCGATCGATGTTGCCATGAAAATGGACGTGACCGTGGACGGACAAACCATGACCATGGATATGACGGTAAACGGCACAGTCAACGCACTGGGCAGCAGCGTCACGGTCAAGCTTCCAACCGATCTGGATACCTATACAGATATCGCTGATGTCACTCCGGACACTGCAGCTTGAATCAAAAAAGGACGGCAACCGCCGTCCTTTTTTACTGCCGCAAACCTCTGCATTTTGTGTCGCCGGACACCAGCGGGAGGTAGTATCCCCACACACCCGCTGACCGTATTTGCCACAGCGCACCCATAAAATGAAAAAAGTCAGGCATATTGATATGATCCTCCTAAAGTAGACCATGGAAAAAACCAAAATCTACTTTAGGAGGATTTTTTATGGGCAAAATAAAATTCACTCCAGAGAAGAAAATAGAAATCATAGAAGCGTATAAGTCGGGTAAGGTTGCCTATTCTCAATTACAAGATGTTTATGGAATGAATCGTGACGAGATATATAGATGGATATCCAAGTACGAAGCGAACGGTATTGAAGCCTTTGTAAGTGGAAACAGAAGGTATTCCAAGGAATTTAAGATTCATTGCATTGAAGAGTATCTTAGCGGAATTGGCAGTGTGGATGATATCGTAGCCAAATACAATAT
>NZ_JNJN01000028.1 GCF_000701665.1 Agathobaculum desmolans ATCC 43058
ACAAAGGCTTCAATACCGTTCGCTTCGTACTTGGATATCCATCTATATATCTCGTCACGATTCATTCCATAAACATCTTGTAATTGAGAATAGGCAACCTTACCCGACTTATACGCTTCTATGATTTCTATTTTCTTCTCTGGAGTGAATTTTATTTTGCCCATAAAAAATCCTCCTAAAGTAGATTTTGGTTTTTTCCATGGTCTACTTTAGGAGGATCATATCAATTTGCTCCGGGCTGAAAAAGGGGCAGGGTCATGCAAGATAGGGGGCAGCGATGCGCTCGAGCGCTGCCGGGTCTGCGGCATACCACGCGGCAAAATCCTGACCGGACGCTGCGGCGGCCTGCCCCAGCTCGACCAGAAACGCCGGGATTTCGCCTTCCGGCATCGCGCCCAGCTCACGGCCCATCGCTTCCCGCCCCTGCGCCTGCTCGCCGCCGACGAACAGCGTGAACGCGGGCTGCGGTTTGCCGTCCACCATTTTGGAGGCGCCGCGGAAGCCGAGCATACCGGTCTGGTGGGTGCCGCAGGAGGAGGGGCAGCCCGAAATGTGGATCTGCGGAAGTGCGCCGTCCGGCAGGCCGGCGGCCTGCACGGCGGCAGCACAGGCGGCAAGCAGCCCCTGCGAATCCCGCATGCCGACCTGACAGGTCTGTCCGCCAATGCAGCTGACCGAGGTTTCAAACAGGCTGCGGGCGCTGTCCGGTGTGGCGGCAAGCACCTGTTCGGCTTCGCTGCCGGTCAGGTTGATGATATACGCGCCTTCATCCGGTGCAAGGCGCAGCTCGGCCTGCGGAATGGTTTGCAGCAGGTCGCTCAGTGCACACAGGGAGTCGAGCGAGGGCTGTCCGCCCAGCGGATGCCAAAGAACAGTATACAGCCCCTCCTGTTTTTGCGGCAGGATGCGCGGCCCGGCGGCGGTGGAGCCGTCCCCGGTTTTGGTGCACGGAGCGGGGGTGAGCGAAAGGGTCAGATCCTCGCCGGATGCGCGGACCTCGGCGAGCTTTTCATGGAACGCGCGGATATACTGCTCAGACCCGCCGAGTGCTTCCTGCATATAGCGGGTGCGTGCCTTGCCGCGGTTTTCATAATTGCCGTAAGCGCGGAAGGTGAGCCACATCGCTTTGATATAATACAGGATCTGCGCAGGTTCGACCGCCTGCCCCACTAATACGCCCATGCGGGGATTGTTGCCCAGACCGCCCGCGCTGTATACATCGAATGTGCCGTCCGGACGGGCGGCAAAGCCGAGGTCGCGGTAGGTTGCATGGGTCAGGTTGGCGGGAGAGTTCGAAAAGCCGACTTTGAGCTTGCGCGGCATTTTTTCTGCCTTGATGAAGGTGAGCAGATAATTGCCGGCGGCTTCTGCCCAAGGCAGCACGTCAAAGTATTCCTCTGCCTGTACACCGGAAAGCGGGGAACACATGACGTTGCGCGGAAAGTCCCCGCCGCCGCCCAGCGTGATGATGCCGGCATCGATCGCCTGTTCCATCAGCTCGGCTGCGGTATCCGGGCCGAGGTCGTGCAGCTGGATGGTCTGGCAGGTCGTAAAGTGCACGCGGGGCACCTGAAAATCACGGATGGCATGTGCGGTGAACGCCAGACGGTCGGGCGTGACGCGGCCGGCAGGCATACGCAGGCGCAGCATATTGGCCTTGCCGCCGCGCTGTGCGTAGCTGCCGTAATAGCCGGAAAAGCCTTTGTATTCCCCAACCTTGATCTCTCCTGCATAAAACGCAGCGGTTTTCTCGCGGAAGGCGGGCAGGTCAGCCTTCCATACGCTGGGATCGATTTGGTGCATGATTATCCTCCTTTTGTAACAAAGCGAACGGATGGCCGCGGCACAGGACAACGGCCGGATCGATAAAATTATTATACGCGATTTTGCGCCTGCAGGCAATTTTTTAATCAAACATTATGCACGGAAAAACGGGAAAATCGTTTGTATCATTGACGCAGGCGGTGCGGTGCGCCGAAAATGCGGTGGATGCTGCGGCAGGGACATACGGCACGCTGCTGCCGCATAGGATGACAGCATGGAACAGGAGGCGGTGGACATGACAGGAAAACGGCCGGTGCGGCGGGAGCGGGGCGGCGGCAGAGGGCTGCTGCTGCTGACCGTGCTTGCATTGGCGGCAGGGATGATCAAATATGCAGATACCCCTTGGGTCACGGCGGTGCGGCACCGCGCGGCACAGGCACTGGCGGGTGCGCCCGGGGTGGAGGAGGTGCTTGCCGTGTTTGGCGGGCAGGAGGCGGATGCGGCGCAGACCTATGCGGCCTCCTCCGGCGGGGCGGAGGATGTGACCGATCGCGCGGATACGCTGTTTCCGGATACGGTGGATCGGGAGGTGTATGCAATGGCATTTGACCATGTCCTGCCGGTGCAGGGAACGCTGACCTCTGCCTTTGGTGCGCGCACGGATCCGGTCGGCGGACAGGAGGGATTTCACTACGGGCTGGATCTGGCAGCGGAGGAGGGGACGAAAATCGGCGCATTTGCGGACGGTACAGTACGTGAAACCGGCGAGAACGCGGGCTACGGCAATTATCTGGTCATCGGTCATGCGGATGGCTTTGCCACCCTGTATGCGCATTGCAGCAGCCTGCATGTGCGCGCGGGACAGCAGGTGACCCGCGGGGAAAAAGTCGCACAGGTTGGGCAGAGCGGCAAGGCGACCGGTCCGCACCTGCATTTGGAGCTGTGGAAGGACGGCCGCGCACTTGATCCGGCGGCCTACCTGAGCGAGCTGTAAATGCGGCCGCGGCTTACAGTGCGCGATGGATTTCTGGTGCTGATGGCGGCGTTGTGGTGCGTGGATGAAACCGGGGTGCTGCCGGTTTTTTTGTTTGCGGCTGCGGTGCATGAAGCCGGGCATTTGCTGGTGCTGCATCTGTCGGGCGGACGGCTGCGCGAACTGACGCTGACCTGCTGCGGGGCGGTGCTGCGCTGCACCCTGCCTGTGGGACGATATGCCCGTGCGGCGGTCTGTCTTGCCGGCCCGGCAGCCAGCTTTGCGCTGACGGCAGGGGCAGGTGCTTGCGGGATGGAGCGGCTGGCAGGCGCTAGCGCGCTGCTCGGCCTGTTCAATCTGCTGCCGCTGCCGCCGCTCGACGGCGGCATGGCAGTTGCGCATTTGGCGGATGACCGTCTGCCGCGGTTGCGGACAGCGTTGGCGGTTGCAGCTGCAGTGCTGCTGCTTTCTGCCGGATTCTTCCTGCTGCAAAGGGGCGGTGGCTGCTGGCTGCTGCTCATCGGAGGGCTGGTCTGTTGGCAAAACGGGAAAAAACTTGCCAAATCAGCCGGTATAGTGTAAGATAAAAGCAGAAACACGGGCTTGCTGGAACGGAGGAACTATGTTTCGGATCGGTGACAGAATCGTTCATCCCCTGCATGGCGCAGGCGTGGTAGAGGATATTGTAGAGCGCACGATCGACGGAGAAACCGCGCGGTATTATGCCCTGCGGCCGGTATTGGGGGATACGCAGCTTTTTATCCCGACCGATGCGTGTGAAAAGCTCGGAATTCGTCCGGTCTGCTCGCGCGAACGGGCATTACAGCTGCTGGAGCAGTTGGATGCAGTGGGCTGCGGGGAGGAGAAGGGATGGAACCAGCGCTACCGTGAAAATATGATGCATATCCGCTCGGGGGATCCGATCGAGGTAGCGCAGGTGATCAAAAGCCTTGCTGTGCGCGAACGGGAGCGCGGCCTGTCCGCCGGGGAGAAGAAGATGCTTGTGTCGGCGCGGCAGATCCTGTGCTCCGAGCTGTCCTGCGTGCTGGATATCACCCCGCAGGAGGCGGAAACGCGGATCGACCGGCATCTGTCCATTTGAATCAGGAAGCACAAACAGTACGGCTTTGCGGATGCGCAAAGCCGTTTGTATAAGGAGAGAAGCAAATGCTGAAAAAAACAAGGAAAAAGACAGCGCTGCCCGCGGTATGCGCGGTGATCGTGGCAGCCGGCTCCTCCCGCCGCATGGGCGGGGAAAATAAGCTGCTGCTGCCGCTTTGCGGCGTGCCGGTGCTGGCGCACACGCTGTCCGCCTTTGAAAAATGCGCGGCGGTGCGGGATCTTGTGCTGGTCTGCCGCGAGCAGGATATCGTGCCGTATACCGAGCTGGCACGTGCATACGGCATCAGCAAGCTGCGCACTGTGACGCGGGGCGGAGACAGCCGCACGGCCTCTGTGCTGGCAGGGATCGCCGCCGCGCCCGAGGATACTGCCCTTGTCGCAGTGCATGACGGGGCGCGGCCGCTCGTCAGCGAGGCGGTCATCACGGAAGCGGTATATGCTGCCGCAGAATACGGCGCGGCGGCGCCGGTCGTTCCGGTGAAGGACAGCATCAAACGCATTGAAAACGGCTGTATTGCCGCGGATGTGCCGCGGGATACGCTGGCCGCGGTGCAGACCCCGCAGGTGTTCCGACGGGAAACCCTGCTGCATGCGCTCCAACAGGCCGCATGGGCCGGACGCACCTTTACGGATGACTGCGCGGCGGTGGAGGCGTGTGGACAAACCGTGCGCGCCACGCATGGCAGCTACGAAAATATCAAGATCACAACGCCGGAGGATATCGCATCGGCCGAGGCGTTTTTGCAGCAGGAGGCGGACTGATATGCGTATTGGACACGGTTATGACGTACACCGGCTGGCCGATGGACGAAAATGCATTATCGGCGGAGTGGAGATCGCGCACGAGCGCGGCCTGCTCGGTCACTCGGATGCGGATGTGCTCACCCACGCGGTGATGGACGCGCTGCTGGGCGCGCTGGCGCTGGGGGATATCGGTAAGCACTTTCCGGATATCGATCCACGTTACGCAGGGGCGGACAGCATTGCCCTGCTGCGGCATGTGGCGGCGCTGGTGCGCGGCAGGGGATACCGGCTGGGCAATCTGGATGCGACTGTGCTGGCACAGGCGCCCAAGCTTGCGCCGCATATCGAACTGATGCGCGAAAATCTGGCGGCGGCCATTGGATGCGAGACGGACTGCGTATCGGTCAAGGCGACGACCGAGGAAGGATTGGGCTTTACCGGCACGAAAGAGGGTATTGCCGCGCATTGCGTCTGCCTGCTGGAGAAAATCGGATAGAAAAACCGCACCCCCGGGCCAAATCTCGGGGGTGCGGTGCGTTTGTTGTAAAAAAGTCTATTGGCGGACAAAGAGGATGGTATATACGGCCTGACCGCTTCAGAGCACCATCAAAAGCGTGCCTGCGCCGATCAGTATGCAGCCGATTGCGGATTTGACCGTTACCTGTTCGTGCAGAAACACGAACGCCAGCACCAGTGTGATCACAACGCTAAGTTTGTCCACCGGCACAACCTTGGAGGCCTGCCCGATTTGCAGCGCCTTATAATAGCACAGCCACGAAGCGCCGGTGGCCAGACCGGATAAAATCAAAAACAGCCAGCTTTTGGGGGAAATGGCGTGAATATCGCTCTGCGCATGGGTCAGGAATACCATGCCCCATGCAAGCAGCAGCACAACTGCCGTGCGCACGGCGGTCGCCAGATGGGAATTGACGTTCTCAATGCCGATTTTGGCAAGGATAGAGGTCAGCGCGGCAAATACGGCGGAAAGCAGCGCCAGCACGAACCACATGTGTTTTTGCCTCCCCATCATTCCGATTGCTGCTCCAGCCCGCGTGTGATCTGGCGGAAACGCCGCAGGAACAGCACGGTCGTGGTGGCGGCGGCGAGAAAATCCGCCACCGGCTCGGCCAGAAAGACAGCGAACAGCTTATCTGACAAGAAGTGCGGCAGGATCAGGATGAGCGGGATCAGCAGAATGACCTTGCGCTCAAGCGCGAGAAAGAGCGAAATCTTGGCTTCGCCCAACGCGACAAAGCACTGCTGGAAGGTGCCCTGAAATGCCATCGTAAAGCCGACGGCAAAATAGATGCGCAGCGCCCATGCGGTCATATCGACCAGTGCGGAATCCTGATTGAACAGCTGCGCGACCAAATGCGGTGCACCCTGCACCAGACCCCACACGCCGAAGGCGAACACGCAGGAGATGAGCAGGTTGTATTTAACGACCTGCCGCATGCGGTCAGCCCGCTTGGCGCCGTAATTATAACTGAGGATGGGCTGTGCGCCCTGCGACAGACCGAGCAGCGGCATTTGCAGCATCTGCGCGACCGAGGTCAGGATGGTCATGGCGCCGACGGCCAGATCACCGCCGTACTTTTGCAGAGAAACATTGAAGGTCACGGTCAGCAGGCTTTCGGTTGACTGCATGATAAAGGGAGAAGCGCCCAGCGCGATGGCGGGCAGCAGCAATCGCTTGTCCAGCCGGAAGTATTTTTTCCGCAGCCGCAGGCTGCTTTTTTCGCTGCGCAGGAAGCGCACCACCCACAGCGCGGAGACCGCCTGCGACAGCACGGTGGCAACTGCCGCGCCGCGTACACCCATGCCAAAGACGAAAATGAACAGCGGGTCGAGCAGTACGTTGAGCACCGCGCCGATCAGCACGGTTTTCATCGCAACGGAGGAGCGCCCCTGCGCCGTGATAAAGCCGTTAAGCCCCAGCGCCGTCATCACAAAAATAGTGCCCAGCACATAGATATTCAGGTATTGCATGGCATAGGGCAGGGTGTCGGGGGAAGCGCCGAACAGCACAAGCAGCGGCCGCTGGAACAGCAGAAAGACCGCGGTCAGGGCAACGGCCAACCCCCACAGGGCGGCGGTGCAGGTGCCGAGCGTGCGTTCGGCCTTTTCGTGTTCGCCCGCGCCCATGGCGATGGAAGCACGGGGCGCGCCGCCCATACCGATCAGCGCGGCAAACGCCGAGATCAGCGTGATGACCGGAAAGGTGACGCCCATGCCGGTCAGCGCGGCCGCACCGGTTTCCGGGATGTGACCGATGTAGATCCGGTCTACGATGTTGTACAGCAGATTGACCACCTGCGCACAGATGGTCGGCAATGCAAGCCGAACGAGCAGAGGGCCGACCGGGTCGCGTCCCAAGTCGGCCGTGCGGTTTTGTTTTTCACTCATTTCGCGGTGCGATCCTCCCGTATCAGGATGCGCAGCGCTTCGACTGCGGTTTTTACGCCGCGCTCGGCCGCGTCGGGCGGGATGGAGGGCGCATCGTCGTTATCCGCGTTCCACAGTACGTTGAGCACTGCGCCGCAGCGCACATGGAGCACCTGCGAAACAATAAAGAGCGCGGCGGTCTCCATTTCGCTGGTGAGCGCACCGGCGGCCTTCCATGCCTTCCATTTGGCAAGCAGTTCATCCGCAATGGCCTGCTTGGCCGGACGGATCTCACCGTAAAAGCTGTCCTTGGACTGAATCACGCCTAAATGATGGGTCAGCCCGAGCTGCACGGCAGCATCGCGCAGCGCCGAAACCACCGTGAAATCGGCGGCGGCGGGAAATTCGATAGGCAGATACTCGCGGCTGGTGCCCTCCTGCCGGATAGCGGCCGTAGCGATCACGATATCGCCGCCCTTGACCGCATCGACGATGCCGCCCGAGGTGCCCACGCGGATAAAGGTGTCTGCGCCGCATTCGACCAGCTCTTCCAGCGCAATGGCTGCTGAAGGCCCGCCGATACCGGTCGAGCAGACGGCGACCGGTTCGCCGTCCAGCTTGCCGGTCCACAGGGTATATTCGCGGTTTTGAGCGATCTGCTGCGGATCATCAAAATAGCGCGCGATTTTCGCTGTGCGCGCCGGATCCCCCGGCAAAATGACATAGCGGCCAACGTCGCCTTTTTTGATTTGGATGTGCATCTGTTTTCCGTCGATCAGCATATGATCTGTCCCTCCCGTTCTATCGTCCGGATGTTTTTTTCCGCCTTGCTGCGCGGCAGCATGACCTCGTGCCCGCAGCCTTCGCATTTGAGCTTAAAATCCATGCCGGTGCGCAGCACCTTCCACTGTTTGGAGCCGCAGGGATGCGGTTTTTTCATTGTCAGGATATCGCCGACCTGTACGTCCATTTGTCCTCACTCCATTTGCCGCCCGCAGCGCGGCGGCCATTGTGTATTTTATTATTATAACACAGCCGCATCGGAAATTGTAAACAATTCGGTAATTTTCGGCGGACATAACCGTCTGCTGGCTGTCATATAGTAGGACAGAGCCAAAGGAGGTTCGGTTATATGGTAAAAACAAGCGAAGAATATCTGCCCGAGGGCAGTTATACAGCACGTTCTGCAGTGCGGCAGGCATTGGCTTCCCTGACCGGGCTGCGCCGCGCATGGCAGGAAGGACAGATTTTGGAAGCGGTGGCGCAGCGCTGCACGGCTGCGCACGATCTGCTGTTTGATTTTGGCTTTGCGCAGGGCATCATGCCCCGTTCCTGCTGCGCACTCGGCGTGGCGGAGGGGGATACACGTGAAATCGCCATCCTTTCCCGTGTGGGCAAGCCGACCTGCTTTGCCGTAGCCGGGATAGAGGAGGAGAGCGACCCGCCCACAGTATGGCTCAGCCGCACTGTGGTGCAGCAGCGGGCGCAGGATGCCCTGCTTGCAGCACTGCGCCCCGGGGATATCATTCCGGCGGCGGTGACGCATTTGGAAGCTTTCGGCGCGTTTGTTGATATCGGCTGTGGGCTGCCCTCGCTCATCGGGATCGAGAATCTGTCGGTTTCGCGCATCCATCATCCGTCTGACCGGCTGCAGGTCGGTCAGGTCATCCGTGCGGCGGTGCGTGCGGTCGATCAACCGGCACGGCGCATTGCTCTGAGCTACCGGGAGCTGCTCGGCACATGGGAGCAGAATGCAGCGCTGTTTTCCGCCGGGGAGACCGTGCGGGGGGTGGTGCGCTCGGTTGAACCATATGGGATATTTATTGAGCTGATGCCTAACCTGTCCGGTCTGGCTGAGCCGCGCGGTGATCTGGCGGTGGGCATGGTGGTATCGGTTTACATCAAATCCATTTTGCCGCAGCGGATGAAGATCAAGCTGAATGTGATCGATGTGTTGGCATCCGCAGCGCCGCCGCTGCCGCCGCGGTATTTTATCCGTGAGGGGCACATTGGGCAGTGGGTTTATACGCCGCCCTGCTGCGATAAAAAATATATTGCCACGCAGTTTGACTGACCGGCTGGGGCAACATTTGCGGAAGGACGGCGCGACAAAGCATAAAAACAGGGCGGGATGTGACTGTCGAAAAACTTCGTTTTTCCGACAATCTATATTTGGACTACGCCAAACATGAATGAGAAAAAGTTCCTGTGCAGAAACTTTTTCTCTCTTAAAGTATAAAAAGTCAGGCGCATGTCCTGACTTTTTATGCATTTGCGTTGCAAATGCTGTTTGATGCGCGCTGTCGCGCGTGTTACTGACACCTATCGACAAAATGCTTTTTCGACAGCTTCAGGGCGGGATGCGATAGACGCATCCCGCCCTGTTGATCAGATTGTGAAGAGCGGCAGAAGCGATGACGAAAAATCAGCAAACGCCCTGTGCAAGCATGGCATCGGCGATTTTTTCAAAGCCGCCGATGTTGGCGCCCATAACAAGGTTATCCTTGTGGCCGTACTTTTCGGCTGCGGTCACACAGGTTTTGAAGATATTCACCATGATGCCGTGCAGGCGCTCATCGACCTCTTCAAAGGTCCAGGACAGGCGCAGCGAGTTCTGGCTCATCTCCAGACCGGAGGTGGCAACGCCGCCGGCGTTGGCTGCCTTGGCCGGACCGAAGAACACGCCGTTCTTCTGGAAGGCGGCGACCGCTTCCGGGGTGGAGGGCATGTTCGCGCCTTCGGCAACAAACTTGCAGCCGTTCGCAATCAGCATCTTGGCATCCTCGCCGTCCAGCTCGTTCTGGGTCGCGCAGGGCAGTGCGATATCGCACTGGACGCTCCACGGACGCTGGCCTGCGGTGTAGGTGCTGCCTGCCACGCGGTCGGCATATTCCTTGATGCGGCCGCGCTTGACCTCCTTGATGTCTTTGACAACGGCAAGGTCAATGCCGTTCGGATCGTAGATAAAGCCGTTGGAGTCCGACATGGTGACAACCTTGCCGCCGAGCTGGGTGGCCTTTTCGGCAGCGTAGATGGCAACATTGCCCGAACCGGAGATGGCAACGGTTTTGCCCTCAAACGAGGTGCCCTTGTAAGTGAGCATTTCCTGCATATAGTAGCACAGACCGTAGCCGGTTGCCTGCGTGCGGGCGAGCGAACCGCCGTAGGACAGGCCCTTGCCGGTCAGCACGCCGGTGAACTCGTTACGCAGGCGCTTGTACTGGCCGTACATAAAGCCGACCTCACGCGCGCCGACGCCGATATCGCCGGCCGGTACGTCGGTGAACTGGCCGATGTGCTTGGACAGCTCGGTCATGAACGACTGGCAGAAACGCATGACCTCAGCGTCCGACTTGCCCTTGGGGTCAAAGTCCGAACCGCCCTTGCCGCCGCCCATGGGCAGGCTGGTCAGGCTGTTTTTGAAGCACTGTTCGAAGCCTAGAAATTTAATGACTGAAGCGTTGACCGACGGGTGAAAGCGCAGACCACCCTTATAGGGGCCAATGGCGGAGTTGAACTGTACACGGAAGCCGCGGTTGACCTGTACCCGGCCCTGGTCATCCGTCCACGGAACGCGGAAGGTGATCAGACGCTCCGGCTCGACGATGCGCTCGATGATGCCGTTCTTCTCCAGCTCCGGGCGGGCTTCCACAACGGGCTCAAAGCTTTCGAGCACTTCTAGAACCGCCTGCTGAAATTCCGGCTCGTTCGGGTTGCGCTTCTGCACGGTTTCGTACACACGCGTGAGGTAAGAGTTGGTAAGTGCCATTTTATAATCCTCCTTACAGTGCTGCCGCAGTTCCTTTCCAATTTTCAGGGAATTTGGTGCGGAAATGATCGCGTACATGCGGTAGTGTGTCACTATTGGTGAAACTATTATACTGTATTTCCGGCGCGGGCGCAATACTTTAGCATGTTAAAAATATACATTTTTTCTTGGGAAAAGACCGTGGTAATTGGTAGATTTCACTGATATAATGAAAGCAAAAGGGGAGGGGCTTGCAAAATGAACAGCTTTGAACGAATCTACGCAGTGGTGCGGCGCATTCCGCGGGGCACGGTGGCGACCTATGGACAGGTGGCTGCGTTGGCCGGGAATCCGCGCTGGGCGCGGGTGGTGGGGTATGCCCTGCACGCAAACCCCGATCCGGAGGGGATCCCCTGCTATCGTGTGGTGACCAAGGAGGGGCGCACTTCGCCTGCCTTTGCGTTTGGCGGGGCGGATGTGCAGCGCGCGCTGCTGGAGGCGGACGGTGTGTGCTTCACCGCAGACGGGCGCGTGGATATGGAACGGTACCGCTGGGAGGGCTTGCCGGATGCGGAGGACAGCCATCGGTAGCGGCGGTTTTTTGCCAGTATCATAGGCTGCTGCCTGTTGCAGCGGCCTTTTTGATTTTGAATTTTTTGTGAAGTGCATTGACATTGCTGGGAAATGGTCTATACTATGTTAGCGAACTAACAGTAAGGAGGCTAACAGATATGCGGCAGCAACGGGTCGGTGCCGAGCTGGGCATGCTGAACAATCTGTTCAAGCGGCAGATGGCCTGCATGGCAGAGGCCGAAGACAACATTACAGGGATGCAGGCGATGATCGTGCATCATCTGGCGGTATCCCGGCAGGACGGCGATTTGTTCCAGCGGGATATCGAAAACTTTTTTCAGATGCGCCGCTCCACTGCAACGGGGATTTTGCAGCTGATGGAACAGCACGGGCTGCTGCGCCGCGAACCGGTCGCACACGACGGCCGGCTCAAACGTCTGGTTTTGACCGAGCAGGCGTGGGCGCTGGAGAGCAAGATCGAGCGCAAGCTGCAGGCGCTGGAAGAGCTGATGCGGGACGGGATCGACGAAGAGGAATTGTCAGTATGGTTTCGGGTATGCGGCAGGCTTCGCGCTAATCTGGAGCGGGGCACAATGGTTTCGGAGGAATGATATATGATCAAACAACTGCTGAAAAGTGTGCGTGAGTTCAAAAGGGACGCGATCCTCACCCCGCTTTTTGTGGTGCTGGAGGTTGTGATGGAGGTCGCCATCCCTGCGGTGATGGCACTTTTGATCGATCGCGGCATTGATGCGCAGGATATGGGACAGATATGGAAATACGGCCTGCTCCTGATCGTCTGCGCGATGCTGGCGCTGGTATTCGGTGCAGCGGCGGGCACATATGCAGCACGCGCATCCACCGGGTTTGCCCGCAACCTGCGGCATGATATGTATTATGCTGTGCAGGAGTATTCCTTTGCGAATATCGACAAGTTTTCGACCGGTTCGATCGTGACCCGGCTGACGACCGACGTGACCAATGTGCAGAACGCTTTTCAGATGTGCACGCGCATTGCAGTGCGCTGCCCGGTGATGCTGCTTTTTGCACTGGTGATGGCATTCCGGATCAACAGCGAGCTGGCGCTGGTCTTTTTAGCGGTACTGCCTGTGCTGGCGGTAGGACTGGGTGTGCTGATGCGGCTGGTCGGGCCGGTGTTTGAGCGCGTGTTTAAGACCTATGACCGGATGAATACCGTGGTGCAGGAAAATGTGCGCGGCATCCGCGTGGTAAAGGCGTATGTGCGGGAGGAACACGAGACCGAGAAGTTCAAAGGGGTTTCCGGACTGCTGTACCGGGAGTTTTCCAAGGCGCAGAAGACCATGGCCTGCTCCAGCCCGCTGATGCAGTTTTGTATGTATGCGTGCATGCTGCTGATCTCGTGGTTCGGCGCGCGGCTGATCGTCGGCGGCAGCATGACGACCGGCGAGCTGACCAGCCTGTTTTCCTATGCGATGCAGATCCTGATGAGCCTGATGATGGTTGCGATGGTATTTGTGATGATCACCATGTCGCGCGCAAGTGCGGAGCGCATCGCGGAGGTGCTGGCCGAGCAGCCCGACCTGCACGATCCGGCGCAGCCGGTAAACGAGGTGCGAAGCGGCGATATCGACTTTGACCATGTGGATTTCAGCTACAAGGGCGAGGAAGGCAAGCTGGCGCTGCGCGGTGTGGAGCTGCATATCAAGGCGGGGCAGACCGTGGGGATCCTGGGCGGCACGGGTGCGGCAAAGTCCACGCTGGTGCAGCTCATTCCGCGGCTGTATGACGCGACCCATGGCACGGTACGGGTCGGCGGTGTGGATGTGCGCGATTACAGTATTGCGGCGCTGCGCGATCAGGTGGCGATGGTGCTGCAGAAAAATGTGCTGTTTTCCGGTACGATCAAGGAAAATCTGCGCTGGGGCAATGAAAACGCCTCGGATGAAGAACTGCAGCGGGTGTGCCGGTTGGCGCAGGCGGATGATTTCATCCGGCAGATGCCCGCAGGCTATGATACCCATATCGAGCAGGGCGGCACCAATGTGTCCGGCGGACAGAAGCAGCGGATCTGTATTGCGCGTGCGCTGCTGAAAAAGCCTAAGATTCTGATTCTGGATGACTCGACCAGCGCGGTCGATACCAAAACGGATGCCCTGATCCGTAAGGCGTTTGCAGAGGAGATCCCGGATACGACCAAAATCATCATTGCACAGCGCGTATCCTCGGTGCAGGATGCCGATCAGATCGTGATTTTGGACGGCGGCGCGGTGCAGGCTGTCGGCACGCATGAAGAGCTGCTGGCGGGCAACCCGATCTATCAGGAGATATATGAGCAGCAGACCAGAAAGGGCGGTGAGCAGTAATGGCAGGACCTCATATGGGCGGACATGGACACCGCCGCGGTATGCGGGGCGGCAAACGCAGCCGCGATCCGAAAAAAACGCTTTCCCGTCTGCTGCGCTATATCCGGGATGGGTATGCCGTACCGTTTACGGTGGTGCTGGTGTGCATTTTGTTTTCCGCAGTGGCGAATGTGGCAGGGTCGATGTTCCTGCAAACGCTGATTGATGATTATATTGCGCCGCTGCTGCTGGAAGCATCGCCGGTGTTCACAGGGTTGGCGCATGCGATCCTGACCATGTGCCTGATTTATGGTGTGGGCATTGTATCCACCTTTTTATATAACTGGCTGATGGTATCGGTATCGCAGGGCATTCTCAAGCGGGTGCGCGACGAAATGTTCGAGCGGATGCAGAAATTACCGATCCGTTATTTTGATACCCATACCCATGGTGACCTGATGAGCCATTTCACCAATGATACGGATACCCTGCAGCAGATGCTCAGCCAGTCCGTGCCGCAGATGTTTTCCTCGCTGATGACCATTATCGCGGTGCTGACCGGTATGCTCGTTACCAACGTGTGGCTGACCCTGTTTGTACTGCTGGGCGTAGCCGTGATGCTGACCGTGGTGAAGCGCATCGGCGGACAGTCTGCCCGCTTCTTTCTGGAACAGCAGACCGCGCTCGGCAAGGTCAACGGGTTTATCGAGGAAATGATCGGCGGGCAGAAGGTCGTTAAGGTGTTCTGCCACGAAGAGCAGTGCAAGCAGCAGTTTGACGAGCTGAACGACGCGCTGCGCGAAAGTGCGAAAAATGCCAACACCTTCGCCAATATCCTGATGCCGATTATGATGAACATTGGCAACCTGCTGTATGTGCTGGTGGCAGTGGTGGGCGGCGCACTTGCGCTGTCCGGTGTGGTCGGCAACAGCATCACCATCGGTGTGATAGCCAGCTTTTTGCAGCTGACGAAATCTTTTACCCAGCCGGTCACGCAGATCTCGCAGCAGTTTAATGCGATTGTGATGGCGCTGGCAGGTGCGGAGCGCATTTTTGACCTGATGGATGAAACGCCCGAAGTGGATGACGGATATGTAACGTTGGTCAATGCCAAATACAATGCGGACGGCACGCTGATTGAAACTCCCGAAAAAACAAATATATGGGCATGGAAGCATCCGCATGAGGACGGTACGGTCACCTATGAGCGGGTGCGGGGCGATGTTCGTTTTTTTGATGTTGATTTTGGCTATGATCCGGAAAAGATCGTGCTGCATGATGTTTCGCTTTATGCCGAACCGGGGCAGAAGGTCGCCTTTGTCGGCGCGACCGGCGCGGGTAAGACCACCATCACCAATCTGATCAACCGCTTTTACGATCTGGCGGACGGCAAGATCCGCTACGACGGCATCAATATCAATAAGATCCGTAAGGCGGATCTGCGGCGGTCGCTCGGTATTGTGCTGCAGGACACCAGCCTGTTTACCGGTACGATCCGTGATAACATCCGGTACGGTTATCTGGAGGCGACCGATCAGGAGATCGAGGCGGCTGCGCAGCTGGCAGGGGCGGATGATTTCATCCGCCGCCTGCCGGAGGGCTATGATACTGTGATCGACGGGGAAGGCGGCAGCCTGTCGCAGGGGCAGCGGCAGCTGCTGTCCATTGCCCGTGCAGCGGTGGCCGACCCGCCGGTGATGATTCTGGATGAGGCGACCAGTTCGATCGATACCCGCACCGAGGCGATTGTGCAGGCCGGTATGGACGGCTTGATGTACGGGCGCACCGTGTTTGTTATTGCGCACCGGCTTTCGACCGTGCAGAACGCGGATGTGATCATGGTGCTTGAGCTGGGGCATATCATTGAGCGCGGCGATCATGCTGCTTTGATCGCCCAGCACGGCAAGTATTATCAGCTTTATACCGGTGCGTTTGAACTGGAATAAGCTGTAATTTATGGCTTGAGCGGAAAGGTAAAAGCAAGCTTCAGGGGTGCGCAGTGCGCACCCCTGAAGCTTGCCGAAAAAGTATTTTGTTATTGAGCGTGAACAATACGCGCGGCAGCGCGCATAAAATAGCATTTGCAGCGCAAATGCATAAAACGTCAGGACATGTGCCTGACGTTTTATACTTTGAGAGAGAAAAAGTTTCTGCACAGGAACTTTTTACTCGTCCATGTTTGGTGTAGTCCAAACATAGCTTGTCGGAAAAACGAAGTTTCTCGACAGCCCTTGAGGGGTGCGCAGTGCGCACCCCTTTTGTATATTGCAACGCTGGTGGATGCAATATGCAGCGGAAATGATGTTCTGGCTGCGGCGGTGTGGTCGTGTGCATGATTCCTTGCAGTGTGGACAAATGTTTTCGGAAGAAAGCACAAATTTTTCGGGATTGCCGATGGCATAATCGGTGGATTGTATGAATTTAGCAGGAAAAAGAAAAAAAGTATACCGAATCCTGCAAAGCGTAGTATAATAGGAAAAAATGATTCAA
Source organism: Agathobaculum desmolans ATCC 43058 (assembly GCF_000701665.1). Lineage (GTDB taxonomy): Bacteria > Bacillota > Clostridia > Oscillospirales > Butyricicoccaceae > Agathobaculum > Agathobaculum desmolans. The sequence goes on from NZ_JNJN01000028.1 coordinate 16,124, forward strand.
ACGCTTGCAGCTTGGTATCAAATGCAGGGGTGGGATCAGCTTGGTAAAGGAGAGAATGACTATGAAAAAGACCCTGAGCATGCTGCTGGCAGGCACGATGCTGGTAACTGCGCTGGCAGGCTGCGGCGGCAATAACGATGCGGCGCAGAGCGGCGGAGATAACAGTGCGGCAGCCGACGGTACGGTATTCAAGCTCGGCGGCACCGGCCCGCTGACCGGCGCAAACGCGATTTACGGCAACGCGGCCAAGAACGGCGCGCAGATCGCGGTGGACGAGATCAATGCCGCGGGCGGCGATATCCAGTTCGAACTCAAGTATGAGGATGACGAAAGCGATGCGGAAAAGGCAGTCAGCGGCTACAACAGCCTGAAGGACTGGGGGATGCAGCTCTCTCTTGGCTCGGTGACCTCCAAGCCTTGCGAAGCAACCGCGGCCAAGACCTTTGAGGATCGCGTTTTCGCCCTGACACCGTCGGCTTCCTCCACGGCGACGACCGAGGGCAAGGATAATATGTTCCAGATGTGCTTTATCGATCCGGCACAGGGCGTTCTGGCAGCGGAAAGCATCTCGGCACATAAGCTCGCCACCAAGATCGCTATCATCTGGAAAAATGATGACGTGTATTCCACCGGCATTCACGATACCTTTATTAAGGAAGCAAAGGCGAAGGGACTGGAGATCGTTTCGGATACGACCTTTACCGAGGCTTCTGCGACCGATTTTAATGTACAGCTGAACGATGCCAAGAGCAAGGGTGCGGATCTGGTGTTCCTGCCGATTTATTATCAGCCGGCATCCCTGATCCTGACGCAGGCAAACGCGATGGGTTATGCGCCTAAGTTCTTCGGCGTGGACGGCATGGACGGTATCCTGACGCTTGAGAACTTCGATACCTCGCTGGCAGAGGGTCTGATGCTGCTGACCCCGTTCAACGCGGATGACGAGAAGAATAAGGGCTTTGTTGAGCAGTATGTTGAGCAGTTCGGCGAAACCCCGAACCAGTTCGCCGCAGACGCGTATGACTGTGTGTATGCGTACAAGCAGGCGCTTGAAGCCGCCGGTGCAACGCCCGATATGTCGGCGGAGGAGCTGTGCGGCAAGATGATCGAGCAGTTCACCAGTATGACCTTTGACGGGCTGACCGGCAGCGGTGCAACCTGGGGCACGAATGGTCAGATCTCCAAGGATCCGATCGTTGTAACGATCCAGAACGGTGTTTACGTAACCATGTAAGGTCCGTCCGGGGACGGGACAGATGCAGGAGCGGCGCAGCCGTCCCTGCCGCCAAAGTCTTGAAGAAGGAGGGACGCCGTACCAGATGCGACGACCCTCCTTTGCCCATTTTAACGGTATGCATGGGGCGGGGCGGCAGCCCGGCGTTTTTGCCGGACTGTCGTTTCGGTTTATATAGTGAAGAGAAAAAAGGATTTGAGGTGTGCAGACAATGAGCTTTCTCAACCATCTGATCAGCGGCATCAGTCTGGGAAGCATCTACGCGATCATCGCCCTTGGGTATACAATGGTTTACGGTATTGCGAAAATGCTGAACTTTGCCCACGGTGATGTCATTATGGTCGGCGGGTATATGTGCTTTTGCGCAACAATTTATCTGGGCTGGCCGGCATGGGCCGGCATCGCACTGGCGATCGCGGTATGCACCGTGCTGGGTATGGCGATCGAACGGCTGGCGTATAAGCCGCTGCGCATGGCGCCGTCGCTGGCGGTGCTGATCACGGCGATCGGCGTATCCTATCTGCTGCAGAACGCCGCGCTGCTGATCTGGGGCTCCAGCCCCAAGATGTTTACATCGGTTGTCGGCGGCCAGCCGATCGCCCTGTTCGGCGGCCAGATCATGCTGGCGCCGGTCACCTTGGTGACCGTGCTGAGCTGTCTGGTTATCATGGCGGCGCTGGTGCTGTTCACCGGCCACACCAAAATGGGCACGGCGATGCGTGCGGTGTCCGAGGATAAGGGTGCGGCGCAACTGATGGGCATCAATGTGAATACGACGATTTCGATGACCTTTGCCATTGGCTCCGGCTTGGCGGCGGTGGCAGGTGTGCTGCTTTGCTCGGCTTATCCGACCCTGATGCCGACCACCGGCGCGATGCCCGGTATCAAGGCGTTTACCGCGGCGGTATTCGGCGGCATCGGCTCGATCCCGGGCGCGTTTGTCGGCGGGATCCTGCTGGGCGTGATCGAGATTTTCGCCAAGGCGTATATCTCGACCCAGCTTTCGGACGCGATCGTGTTCGCAGTGTTGATCGTGGTGCTGCTGGTCAAGCCGGACGGCCTGCTCGGCAAGCGCGTGAGTGAGAAAGTTTGAGGTGGGCGGACATGCTGCAAAAATTCAAAAAATATGCGGTCTCCCGCCGGGGACGGGACAGCCTGCTGTGCTTCGGCATTGTGCTGATTGCTTATATCGCTGTACAGGCGGCGATTGCAGGCGGCGCGCTTTCCAGCCAAATGAAGGGCCTGTTGGTGCCGATCTGCGCGTATGTGGTTATGGCGATCTCGCTGAACCTGACGGTCGGTATTCTGGGTGAGCTGTCGCTTGGACATGCGGGCTTTATGTCGGTCGGCGCATTTGCAGGCATTGTAGCGACGACTGCGCTGGCAGAGACCATCCCCTCCGCACCGCTGCGGCTTGCAGCTGCGATGCTGGTGGGCGGCCTGTGCGCGGCGGTGGCGGGCGTGCTGGTCGGTGTGCCGGTGCTGCGCCTTAAGGGTGACTATCTGGCGATCGTTACGCTGGCCTTTGGCGAGATCATCAAAAACATTGTTAATGTGATTTACATCGGTATGGATGGCAGAGGTCTGCATTTTAGTCTGGTTACGCAGAACTTCACGCTGGAAGAGGGCGGTAAAATGATCATCAGCGGGCCGATCGGCGTATCCGGCGTAAAAACGCTGTCCACCTTTACCAGCGGCGTGGTTTTGATCCTGATCACAGTGTTCTTTGTGCTCAATCTGATCAACAGCCGTGCGGGACGGGCGATCATGTCCGTGCGGGACAATAAGATCGCGGCCGATTCGATCGGCATTTCGGTCACCCGGTACAAGCTGCTGGCGTTTGTCATTTCTGCGGCGTTTGCAGGCATGGCGGGCACGCTGTATGCAATGAACTTTTCGACCGTTACGGCGGCTAAGTTTGATTTTAATACCTCGATCCTGATTCTTGTGTTTGTGGTGCTCGGCGGATTGGGCAATATCTGGGGCTCGATCATTGCGGCAGCGCTGCTGACGCTGCTGCCGGAGCTGCTGCGTGAAGTCGGCGATTATCGGATGCTGATTTACGCGATTTTGCTGATCGGGATGATGCTGTTCAACAATTCCAAGCTCAAGCGCCGCCTGATGGAGCAGCGCAGCCTGAAGCAGATGGAAAAGCTCGAACAGGCAGCAGACGGAAAGGAGGGCGCGTAACATGGCAATGCTGGAAGTGACCGAGCTGGGGATTTCGTTCGGCGGCCTGCGCGCCGTGGACGAACTGAGCATGCGGATCGAAAAAGGCGGGCTGGTCGGTCTGATCGGGCCGAACGGCGCAGGCAAGACCACCGTATTCAATATGCTTACCGGTGTGTACCGGCCGACAGATGGCGGCATCCGTTTGGACGGGCAGAATCTGGTCGGCAAAAAGCCGCATGAGATCTGCAAAATGGGCGTGGCACGCACGTTTCAGAACATCCGTCTGTTTTCCAACCTTTCGGTACTGGATAATGTGAAAACCGGCCTGCATAATGAAATCACCTATTCGCTGGCGGAAAGCCTGTTTCACCTTGGCTCTTACCGGAAAAAGGAGCGCGCGATGGATGAAAAGGCGATGGAGCTGCTCGAGGTATTCGATTTGGGGAACGTGGTGGATTACCGCGCGGCCAACCTGCCTTACGGCAAGCAGCGCAAGCTGGAAATCGCCCGCGCACTGGCGACCGAGCCTAAGCTGCTTCTGCTTGATGAGCCGGCGGCCGGCATGAACCCGAATGAGACCGCCGAGCTGATGGAAACGATCGAGATCGTGCGCCGGCGCTTTGGTGTGACCGTGCTGCTCATCGAGCACGATATGAAGCTGGTATCGGGCATCTGTGAATACCTGTATGTGCTCAACTTCGGCCGCCTGCTGGCTGAGGGTGTGCCGGGTGCGGTGCTCAGCAACCCTGAGGTCGTTACGGCCTATCTCGGTGAATAAGGAAGGAGGAAGCAACTGATGGCAATGCTGGAAGTCAAGGATATCAATGTGTACTACGGCCTGATCCACGCGCTGCGCGATGTTTCCTTCGAGGTCAACGAGGGGGAGGTCGTTGCGCTGATCGGTGCGAACGGTGCGGGTAAGACCACTACGCTGCACACGATCACCGGACTGCTGCCCTCCAGAGGCGGCACGGTAACTTTTGAAGGGAAGGATATCACCAAAACGCCCGGGCATGCAATCGTTCGGTTGGGTATGAGCCATGTGCCGGAGGGACGGCGCGTGTTCGCCGGGCTGACCGTGCGCGAAAACCTTAAGCTGGGTGCCTATACCCGGCCGAAGAGCGAATGGGAGGCCTCCCTGCGCGAGGTATACACGCGGTTTCCCCGGTTGGAGGAGCGCAAAAATCAGCCGGCGGGCACGCTGTCCGGCGGTGAGCAGCAGATGCTGGCCATGGGCCGCGCGCTGATGGCTAAGCCGCGCATCCTGCTGCTCGATGAGCCGTCCATGGGTCTGTCGCCGCTGTTCGTCGGTGAAGTGTTCAAAATCATTCAGGAGGTATCCGCTGCCGGCACAACCGTGCTGCTGGTCGAGCAGAATGCGAAAAAGGCGCTTTCCATTGCGGACCGCGCCTATGTGCTGGAAACCGGGCGGGTGAGCAAATCCGGCCGCGCGGCCGATCTGCTGAATGATGACGCGATCAAAAAGGCATATCTGGGTGAATAAGGAGGCGGATCGTATGAAACCGTATATCATTACGATTGCCCGGCAGTATGGTTCGGGCGGCAAAACGGTGGGCAAGATGCTGGCGGAACGGCTGCACATCCCGTTTTATAACCGTGAGATCATCACCATGGCATCCGAGGACAGCGGCATCAATGCCGTGCTGTTTACCGATGAGCGGCTCAAGCCTGATTTGATCGGCAGGCTCAAGGCGCGCTATAAAGGGCATGAGCCGCTGCCGAACGATTCCTCCAAGGCGTACCTGCGGGATGACGCACTGTTTGATTATCAGGCGAAGATCATCCGCCGGCTGGCGGATCAGGGACCCTGTGTGATGATCGGCCGCTGTGCGGACTATATCCTCAAGGGCCGTCCGGATGTGGTGCGTGTGTTTGTGCACGCGGATGCGGATTTCTGTTTGGAACAGGCCATGAAGGTGGATTCCCTGCCCGAGCAGGAAGTGATCAAAAAAATCGCGGAGATCGATGAGTACCGCGCCAAGTATTACAAGCATCACACTGGGAATGATTGGTACGATGCCCGCAACTATGACCTGTCGCTCAATTCCGGCGTGCTGGGATTTGACGGCGTGGTCGAGGAAATTGTAAAATACATGGAAGTCCGTGCGGAATTCCAAAAATAATGACAAAACCCCTGCGTTGGCTGCGCAGGGGTTTCCAGCCTGTCAAAAAATATGTTGCCGATGGGGGTCAGCAATACGCGCGGCAGCGCGCATAAAACAGCATTTGCAGCGCAAATGCATAAAAAGTCAGGACAAGCGCCTGACTTTTTATACTTTGAGAGAGAAAAAGTTTCAGTACAGGAACTTTTTCTCGTTCGTGTTTGGGCGTAGGCCAAACATAGATTGTCGGAAAAACAAAGTTTTTCGACAGTCTCCCCCTACGCTGGCTGCGCAGGGGTTTTCCTGTGCGGTGAAGTTTCCGCATATTGGTATTGCAGCGCTTGGCATGCGGTGGTACAATAGCTGCAACCGGCAGAGTCAGGACAGGTATGCGGCGCTGCGGCAGGCGGCACCGGATACGGTCATCACGGACGGGGGAAAGCAAATGAAACGCATATATCGGTTGGGATTGGGTCTGCTGTGCGCAGGTCTGCTGGCAGCGGGTATTCCGCAGGCGGCTGCGGCGCACTGGGCAGACCAGTCGATTGATTTTGTACAGGAGCAGCAATGGATCGATCCGGTTTCGCCGCAGGATTTTGCACCGGATGCACCGGTGTCACGCGCGGCGGTCGTTACGGCGCTGTATCGGATGAACGGAGCCGCGTGGGAACAGGGGGGGACAGTTCCCGGCTTTGCGGATGTTGCGGCGGAGGATTGCTGTGCGGATGCCGTGTACTGGGCAGCAGCGCACGGTGTGGTAAACGGTGTCAGTGAAACGGCATTTCGGCCGGGCGACGGGATCACGCGTGAGCAGCTTGCCGCGGTGCTGCAGCGCTTTGCCGACGTCCGGCAGGAAATTTTTGAGGAGCAGGCGGGCGCAGGTGCAGCGGTGTTTACCGATTGGGCACAGATCCGGCCCTACGCGGTCGAAAGCGTGGATTGGGCTGTGCGGGCCGGGCTGCTGGAAGGCCGCACAGGCGGAAGGTTTGCGCCGCAGGACGGCTGTACCCGTGCAGAGCTGTCTGTGATTTTAGAGCGGTATGCGATGCGTCAGTCTGTACTGCTGTCTCCGCAGGACTGGGCGGCAGCGTATTATTCCGCTGCGGAAGAAACCGCCTTCCACACGGATGAGGGCGCGGTGCAGCGCCGTGTGGAGCGGCAGGATACAGCGGACACAGTGCGCGAAACACAAACCTACACGGATGCGGCAGGGCGCACCGTGCAGACCGGTCGCGTGACCGCCCGCTCTGCGCTGCCGGCACATGCTGCGGCACAGATAGAGTTGGATGCCGGGGCAGGGACGGTGCGCCGCTATGATGCGGCTGCCGGTCGCTGGCTGGTACAGCCGCTGCGCAGCGGCACACTGCCGCGCGGCATGTATTTCATCCGCACCGAGACACAGGAGCTGATCCTTGTGACGCCGCAGAGCTATGAAAGACGGGAGAACGGCATGATCGAGTGGCTGCCTGCGCAGGATGGCGTACTGCAGGTGGCGCAGCGGGAACAGGGGTATTCCCTGATCCTGCGCAGCGGGATGCTGCGGAACGGTTCTTACAGCGATTACCTGATCGTACGCGCCCCTGCGCCGATGATCGACTGGGGGGATCCCGATGCGGTCAGCCGGTGGGAAAATTACAATTTGACCGACCGTAACCGCTGGTGTCTGGATGGATATTATTATCTGGCGCCCTCGACATACTTCCCGTATGGGCGCAATTATTTCCATAACCAGCCGGCGGCGTATATCGCCTGCAAGATGATGCGTGACCGGCATGATGGCGCTTCCCGTGCACTGGGGCTGGCCATGATGGACGGAATGCGGCGGCAGCAGAATGAACAGGGGTATATTCCGGTGCGTTCAGGCAGTGTTTGGCTGCGGGACAGCTACGGCATCGCACCGGGATATTTTGACACCCGGTGGAACAGCGACCTTTGGCTTGGTATGCTGGATGCAGCGTATCACTTTGGTGTGACGGAGTGGCTGGCCCCGGCGCAGCGGTATGCGGATTTTCTGCTGGTACACGCGGAAGCGCGTCATTTTACGGTGTCGGACGGTGTGCGTGAGGGCTGGCTGGTGCAGGACTATTGGCATCCGGAGGGGCAGCGCGGCCCAACGCATACCTCGCTCAACCATCATGCTGCGGAGGCGGTATTCCTGTACCGGATCGCAGCGATGACAGGGGAGGAATCCTACGCTGTGATGGCGGATCGCATGGTGCGCGGCATCGAAGTGACAGCGTCGCGCTGGATCAAGCCGAATCACGATTTACATTATTCCTATCGGCCGGACGGCACGTGGGGCGGAACGGATTATCCCGATCTGACCTATTATGATCTGATTGAGCTGCAGCGCTTATATACGGCGCGGCACGGCACGGCTAACGGAGCCTTGACCCGCTTGATCGCCAGTAAAAAAAGCTGGATGCAGGCGCAGGGTGTGCTGTAAGCTACAAGGTATAGGGCAGCAGGTGTTTCTCCTGCGGCAGCGGAATCTGCCGCAGGAGAAAAATTTGCATAAAATGAAAAAAGGCATTGACAAACGAGTGGAGAATTGATATACTAAATGAGCGTCAGAAACCCGCGGGTGTAGTTCAATGGTAGAATGTCAGCCTTCCAAGCTGAACACGTGGGTTCGATTCCCATCACCCGCTCCATTTTTTTGTGGGTATTCGGAATTGACATGCGCCAGTAGCTCAGCCGGATAGAGCAACTGCCTTCTAAGCAGTAGGCCGGGGGTTCGAATCCCTCCTGGCGTGCCAAATTCCGTCTGAAATAACAGGATATGGTGGGTATAGCTCAGTTGGTTAGAGCATCGGATTGTGGTTCCGAGGGTCGAGGGTTCGAGTCCCTTTACCCACCCCATATTAAGCCCTATGACGCGCTGCCTTGCCGCAGCGCGTTATACTTAGGGTGCAGGATAGTTCGGCCCAACGATACAGGGGCGTCGCCAAGCGGTAAGGCATCGGCCTTTGACGCCGACATTCGCTGGTTCGAATCCAGCCGTCCCTGCCATTTATGGGTTTATGGTTTCTGACCGAAAAAACAGGTGTATCAGCTTGATATCACCCTTTTTCTTGAATATGCCCCAGTAGCTCAGTCGGCAGAGCACCTGCCTTTTAAGCAGGGTGTCCGGGGTTCGAATCCCCGCTGGAGCACCAACAAAAATCCTTGTGAAATGTATGTTTCACAAGGATTTTTGTTTTACATGACTTTTAAATGTTACCGAGAACAGAACACAATGCCTATTCTACCTGTTCTGATGTGCATGCCGGTTCTCTGGATTTCTTACAGCAAGATCATCCTTGAAAAAGTTCCCACAGGTGATGTGTCCGGAGAAAACCGGGACGGCAGCTGTCGAATTATTTGCCGCCCAGTTTTTCGCTGTTGGAGAAGTGAAAAATGGTCATAAACAGGATTTTGATATCAAACAGAAAGGTCCAATTCTCAATATAGTACAAATCGTGTTCAATGCGTCCCTTAATCGAAGTATCGCCGCGAAAACCGTTAACTTGCGCCCAGCCGGTAATGCCGGGACGCACCTGATGCTTGACCATATACAGGGGGATGCTCTCCTTGAACTGGTTGACAAAGAAGGGGAGTTCCGGGCGCGGGCCAACCAAACTCATATCACCTTTGAGGACATTGAAAAACTGCGGCAGCTCATCAATGGAAAATTTGCGGATAAAGGAGCCGAAACGGGTTTTGCGGGGATCACTATTGGTGCTCCATCCGGTGGTTTGCTGGTCATTGACCCGCATGGAACGGAATTTGTACATGTAAAAAGGCTTTTTGCCCAAGCCGACACGTTCCTGCCGGAACAAGATGGGGCCGGGGGAGGAGAGCTTTACGCCGATCGCCGCGAACAGCATGAGCGGAGAGGTCAGCAGGATCAGTAGGAGTGATCCGACGATATCCATGGTTCGCTTGATGAAAGCGTTGCCGATATTGTCCAGCGGGATATGGCGGATATTGATCAGGGACACATCGCCGATTTCATCGTAGACAGGATGCGCAGGTAAAAACTTGGTGTAAAAGGGGATCAGCGAAACCTTTACGCCGTTTTTTTCGCTGTTGGCGATAATATCCTGCAAGTAGGAATATTCCTCCGCTTCCAGCGCAATGACGACTTCATCCGGGCTGATGCGCTCGAGCACTTTGGAAAAGGATTCATAAGTGCCAAGATAGGGCAGGCCGGGCAGGCAATCGTGCGGCGCAAGATAATGGTCGACGGTGAAGCCCAGCGTGCGGTCGTTTTGTACAGCCCGGCAGTAGGCCTGCGCCTGTTCCCCGCAGCCGACCAGCAACACATGCTTTAGGTTATAGCCTTTTTCGCGAAATGTACGTAAAAGACGGCGCAGAAACCACCGTTTTACCGCAATAGCCAGTGTGATAAGGGCGAAGAAGACAAACAGCGTCCAGCGGGATAGATGTACTTCCTTAAATATAAAGAAAAAAGCCAACATCAAGCCGAACAGGATCACATTGCATCGCAGTAAGAGGCTGAACTCGGTCATAAACTGTTTGGAGCGGAACGAGTCATACAGTCCGAACAAGCCATACAGCAGCCAAAACAGGGGAATCATGCAGAAAGCGGCAAACATATAGTAGGATAGGCTGATATGACCGGGTTCGCCATGAAAGATAAAAAAACGAATATAATAGGCAAGGGCCATGCAGGGAAAGAGCAGTGCTGCATCCGTCAGACCATTGATCTGGTTGAGCGCACGTTGGTTTTCCTTGATCAATACCGTCACCGTCCTATGATTTATAAACTTTTTTTATTCTATCATATTTGACAGAAAATTGCCAGAGGATTGTGTGCAGCTTGACAAAAAGTGCGGTATGGGGTAATATTCCAATAGATGTGCTGCGGTCAAGCAGAGATAATGTATCAAAACACAGGATGTGCGGGCGGAAGTGCCGCCTGCGCGTTTTTTTAATGATGGGTGGAGAAATGGCAGACGGACAGAAAAAAATATTGTATGTAGCATCATCGTTTGGACATCTGGCCGCATTTCATCAGCCGTATATGAAGTGGTTTGCAGAGCAGGGATGTACGGTGCATGCGGCGGCAGGTGGTGATAGGCGGGAGCTGCAAGGTGTGGTGCGCTATATTTCGCTGCCGTTTGAGAAAAGTATGTACTCACAGCGTAACTTGGCTGCGGCTTGGCGTTTGCGTCAATTGGTACAGCGGGAAGGATACGATCTGATCAGCCTGCATACTTCGCTGGCGGCATTTTTCGCAAGGTTGGCACTGCTGCTGCCGTGCAGAAAACGTCCGACTGTGATGAATACATCGCACGGTTATCTGTTCGACCGGGACAGCACGCGCCTTAAACGGATGCTGCTGTTGGGGGCGGAGCGGCTGACAGCGCCGGTAACAGACTGGCTGCTGGTTATGAATCAGCAGGATCGGGAAATTGCCAATCGATACAGGTTGGGGGAAAATATCGTGTTTACCCGTGGAATGGGGGTGGATCTGGCGCGGTTCCAGCCCACAACGCGGGAGATGCGCCAGATGGCACGTGATAGTATGCGGGTGCAGCCGGATGAGCTTGTGCTGGTGTACGCGGCGGAATTTTCAGAGCGGAAGAATCAGAAAATGCTGATCCGGGCGATGCAGGATTTGCCGGATTCTGTTATACTGCTGCTGCCCGGCGAGGGCGCGCTGCTGGAGCCGTGCAAAATGCTGGCGAAAGAGCTTGGGGTAAGCGGACGGGTTCGCTTTCCGGGGTTTGTGCGGAACGTGGAAGATTATTATGCCGCAGCTGACCTGTGTGTATCAGCCAGCCGAATTGAAGGACTGCCGTTTAACGTGATGGAGGCGATGGCGTGCGGCTTACCTGTCGTACTCAGTGACATTAAGGGACATCAGGATTTGGTAAGCGGAGGGCAGAACGGTATACTGTATCCGTATGATGACATACCGGCTTTTGTGAAGGCGGTAGAGCGCTTGCTGGATGAGCAAACGCGCCAGTTGATGGCGGTGGCGGCATATCGGGCGGCGCAGCCATACGGTTTGGAAACGGTATATCCGACATTGACCGGGATATATCAAACAGCGCTGCATGGGCACGCTTGATGTGGGTCTGTTAAATATATAATAATATATAATAAGGTATAGCAGGTGTTCGGAACGGAATGCCGGGGAGGTTATCATCATGAAGTCAAAAGCAGTTACATCGGCACCACCTACAAGGTGGTGGCTGTATACCGGAGCCGCGTTGCTTGTATTTCTGATTACGTGCTTCAGCAATAACGGCACGTATATCACGCAAAAGGTGCTTGGCTTGGTCGGCGCGGCAGCCGTTCTGGCAATGATGCTGTTTGCGGACAAGCAGCGGGTCAAGCGCCTGCTCACACCGCCGGCCTTTGCATTGTTTGCCTATATGCTGCTTGCAGGCATATCCACCCTGTATGCACGGTCAGGTAAGTTTGCGATTGCAGAGTTTTCCAATATGCTGGCGGCATTCAGCGTATTTACGGCGATTGTGCTGTTTTCTAAAGAAGGAAAGCTGTCCTTCCGGCGGACGGCGGCGGTTTTGGCGGGGGCGGCTGCGCCGGTGGGCTTACTGTCGATTGATGCGGCATCCTGCAACCTTCTGATGCGTCCGTTCCGCGTCCTGATGGAGCTGATCGGCAGAGGTTATGGAGACACCGGATCGTATTTCTACTCCCGTCTGCATACGATTGTGGGCAACCCCAATACCTATGCCGGCCTGATGTCGATTGCGGTGCTGCTGTCGATCTGGCTGGTGTTCACCGCAGAGAGCCGCAAACAGAAAATCGGATACAGCATCCTGCTGATGATCAATACGGTTTCCTATCTGCTGGCCTTTTCCATGGGATCGCTCGGTGTATTTGTGGTGGCGTGCCTGCTGATGCTGGCGCTCAGCCCGAAGGAGGGACGGATCGGCCTGTTCCTGCTGCTGCTCCAGACGGCGGTTGTTGCACTCGTGGTGGGTGCGGTATCGGTCAAGGGCTTCGGTGATACGGTGACCGGCTCGCCGCTGCCACTGCTGATGTTGGCTGCGGGCTGTGCCGCCGCGTGTGCCTTGGAGATCTTCGCGCGGGAAAAGCTTACGTCCGTGCTGACCGGCAAGGGCAAACTGCTGATCGGCATTGCGGCGGGGCTGGTAGTGATCGGTGCAGTTTATGTGATCGCGGCGCTTCAGGTGACCGGCGCGTATACGTTTGGCACGGAGGGGGATTTCCGCCGCACGGCAGACCTGCCGGCAGGGGAATACACGCTGCAAATGCAGGCGGATGCCCCGGTCGGCGTGCGGGTCGCCTATAAGAATACCAACAACCTGATCCAGAACAATGAGACCGATCTGGCAAACGGCACATCGGATGCAGCGGTGACCTTTACAGTGCCGGAGGACAGCGAGCTGGTGTTCTTCTACTTCTCCTGTGCGCAGCCGGGCGTGACGCTGCATCAGGCGGATTACGCCGGTGCAGAAACGGGCAGCATCAAGCTGGGCTATAAGCTGCTGCCCTCGTTCGTTGCGGATCGAATCCAAGACCTTGCGGCCAACGGCAACGTGGTGCAGCGCGGCGTATACCGTCAGGACGCTATAAAGCTGTGGAAAACGGCGCCGGTATTCGGGCGTGGTCTGGGCGGCTTTGAAAACGGCGTTGTTTCGGTGCAGGATTACTATTACGAAACCAAGTATGCACATAACCACTATGTGGAGATGCTGTGTGATCTGGGTGTGCTTGGCCTGCTGGCGTTTCTGTCGCTGCTGGGAACAGCAGTATGGGCGCTGGTCAAGAGCCGGAAGGAAAAGCCGCTGATCGTGATGCTGCTGGCGGCCTGCGTGCTGCAAATGTTCGGGCAGGCGATAACCGACGTGATCTGGTCGGTTGGTGCGTGTATGTCCATGTTTTTTGCGGTGCTGGCGCTGGTAACGCTGTATTGCGGCGACTGCCTGCGGCTTTCGGTGTCGCAGAAGAGCAAGGGCGGTGCGGTGCGCTGGCCGGTGGCTACGGTTTCTTCCGTGTTTGTGGTGCTGATTGGATTGAATCTGGTGGCGCAGAGCATTTTCTATGGCGATGACCTGTCGATGGATGATCTGAAAAACTGCGCGTCGATCGACCTGTTTGAAAAGAACGACTATAAGCTGTCCTATCTGATTTCCGGCGGCAACGAGCCGGGTGTAGCAGACCGTTATGCGGCTGCGCTGTCCAAGGAGGAATCCAACTCAATCACCATCCCGCTGGCGCAGTACTATGCCGGCAGCGGACAGATCGATCAGGCGCTGCGCACGCTGGACAAGGGCGCAGACTATATGCGCGCGGATAAGGCTGTCTGGCAGCAGATGTTTGACCTGTACGAGGGGATGATCGATCCGGTCGGTCAGCTCAGTGCGGCGCAGCTGCTGATGGAGGATACCTATGTGAAACGGATGACAGCGGGCTATGAAAAGCTGTGCGAAGTGAATGCGGCACAACTGGATGATGTGCTGCTGACGCCGCAGAACAATGTTTTTCTCAATAAGCTGTTGGCGGTGGCGGCGCTGGCACCGTATGATACGACAAAGGCACTGACCACGTTTTCCGATCTGGCATTGGATACGGCAACTGCGCCCGATGTGGATGGAAACGGTATGCCGGATTACGCTGCGGTAACAGCGGGGGAGGTTATCTGGAACGGCGGCGGCGCCTTCACCGCGCAGACCGACTGCACGCTTGTACTGGATATTACCGTAAAGAATGAAGGCGATTATGTGCTTTCGGTGCAGGCGGATCAGCCCGGCGGCATCGCTGTGGATATCAACGGCGCAGCGGCGGCGCTGGATGCCGCCGGCAGCACCCAGCCGTATGAGGAATGGGGCGGCGGCGATGATAGCACGATCACCCTGCACGTGAAAGCCGGTACAACGGTCGAGCGTGTCTCCTATATGAGGGTTTAAGCAGGCTGCACTGCCGGGAAAAAGAACGGCATGAAAAATCCGCAGAGAATCGCATGAAAGCGGTTCTCTGCGGATTTCTGTTTGTAAACAGAAGCCGGCGTATCCAAAGCAGCAATATGCGCAACGCCTTTGTTACACAAAGAGCTTATCATCGCTGGATTGCAGCAGATCAATAACTGTTCCAATACATTGGTCACCGATTGCAGAATCAGGCCGGCATTAGGATTGTGTACCTTATTGTATATACCTCTCAGGCGCAGGATGCAATATTACATTATTATTACCGATTCCCCGCCCGACTTGACCCATCCGAGCCGGTGTGGTATTATAATCATCGAAAACGGGAGAAATCCCAAAAAATTTTAAGGAGGAAAACCCCAATGAAGAATCTCAAAAAGGTTCTCGCACTGGTGCTCGCGTTCGCCTGCGCGTTCACGATGTTCGCCGGTGCGGCATTCACGGATGAGGCTGACTTTAACGTTAATGCCGATACCGTGGATACTCTGGTTGCCCTGGGCGTAATCGACGGCTATGCAGATGGCTCGTTCAAGCCCGAAGGCACTGTAAGCCGTGCGGAAATGGCGAAGATGATCTACGTTCTGCGCACTGGCAACTCTGACGCTTCTGCGTACAACGATGACAAGAGCTCGTTCACCGATATCGGTGAACACTGGGGCCGCGGCTACATCAAGTACTGCCAGTCCCTGGGCATCATCTCCGGCAAGTCCGTTACCAAGTTCGATCCGAACGGTAAGGTAACCGCGCAGGAAGCTGCCAAGATGCTGCTTGTAACCCTCGGTTACGATGCACAGAAGGCTGGCCTTGAGGGCGCTACCTGGGCTTCCAAGACCAACGCTCTGGCTGACGAGAACGGCCTGCTCGAGGATGTAAACACTTCCTTCACCGCAGCTTGCCCGCGTCAGTACGCTGCTCAGCTGATCTACAATGCAATCTTTGCTCCGACTGTTGTGTTCCGTGATGGTGCTTACACCAACACCAACTATCAGGACAAGGACAACAAGACCATCGGCGAAAAGTACATGGGTCTGAAGACCTCTGTCGGCACGCTGGAAGGCACTGTTAAGGAGTCCGGCAAGGATACCTACAAGCTGAATCTGGATATGTCCGCTGCCAACAAGGAAGATTCCGACATGGTGAACGGCAAGTACGTTGATTCCTTCACCAAGGTTGCCAAGGACTACTCCGCGCTGAAGAACCGCGTTGTTAAGGTTCTGTTCAAGGAGTCTGACAAGGTTTACGGCGTATTCGCTACCGACGACAGCTCTGTTCTGAACGGCGTTGTAGGTGACTACGATGTTGAT
The DNA here is from genome assembly GCF_000701665.1 of Agathobaculum desmolans ATCC 43058. GTDB lineage: Bacteria > Bacillota > Clostridia > Oscillospirales > Butyricicoccaceae > Agathobaculum > Agathobaculum desmolans. The sequence goes on from NZ_JNJN01000028.1 coordinate 31,890, forward strand.
GGCGCCAAGATTAAGTATGACGGCGAGAAGTACTCCGTACTGTCCACTGCTGGTGTTTACGAGAACGACGCTGATACCGCAGTTAAGAAGACCGTTGTTGACTATGTCCAGAATGCAAAGGGTGCTCTTAAGGCTGCTGATGCCAAGGTCGTGCTGAACGATGACGACAAGGTTGAGCGTTTTGACGTTACCACCTTTATGGTTGGCAAGGTTTCCTACGTTGGCAAGGACTATGTAAACGTTGTTTACAAGGGCGGCGACAAGGTAGGCAACTTCTCCAACTATGCTAAGCTGGATAAGGATTCCTGCAACTCCGATATCTCCGACCTGAAGAAGGATGACTACATCATCATCACCAACAGCATGGTAAACGAAAAGTTGGATGCTGTTAAGGCCGATATGGTTGAGGGCAAGATCGAGTCCACCCGCGACAGCGGCGATGAGATCCGCATTGACGGCACCTGGTACAAGTCTGCGCTGGATAAGAACGATGATATCAAGCTGAGCAATGAGGTTTCTGTTGTTCTGAAGAACGGCTATGTTGCATTTGTTGACGACGTAAAGGCTGGCTCCAACGACGTAGCCCTGATGATCGAGGCTGCCAAGAACTCCGGCGTTGGTGCGAAGTGGCAGGCGGACCTGCTGTTTGCTGACGGCACCCGCAAGGTTGTTGACGTAGACGACGACAAGGAAAATAGTAAGTTCAAGTCTGATATTCTGGAGGGTGTGGCGACGGATAAGGTTACTGGCGTTCCGTTCCTCGTAACTTACGACCAGTCTGGCAGCAAGTATGAGCTGGACAAGGTTGTTACTTCTTCCAATCAGGCTGGCTATGACAAGGTTACCAACGTTGCTGATAAGAGCAAGGTTGATGACGGCAAGCTGCTTAATGAGAACGGCAAGCTCGTCGCTACGATTGATGACTCTGCTGCGATCTTCCTGAAGTACGGCGATGACGACTACAAGGTTGTTACCGGCGCTGACATGAAGAAGTGGAGCGACAAGAACCTTCTGAAGGGTCACATGATCCTGACCGACATGAAGAACGGTTATGAGAATGTTAAGGTTGGCTTCATTGAGACTGATAAGAACCCGTCTGGTTCCGATAAGTCCTATGCTTACATCTTCGGTATTGAAAACAATGCCAAGGATGAGGATCACAACGAGTACGTAGAATACAATGTGTTCAATGGCACCGATGCGACCACGCTGAAGGTGAAGCACTCTGCTGCCAACGCATACGCAGAAGGCACTGTTGTTGAGTACACCCTCGACAGCGATGGCTATGCTGACTGCACCGTTTACGGCAAGGATAAGCTGACCGCCGATGCTCTGGCTGCTAAGGCTTGGGACGGCAAGGGCTTTGATGGCGACATCAAGCTTGGCACTACCACTACGCTGAATACTTACAAGATCGATAAGGACGACACCATGGTGCTGTTCATTAATACCGATGATAAGACCGGCGTTGCGGAGTTCGAGCCGCTGACCGCGCAAGAGATCTTTGAAAAGGGCACTGACAAGGTAATCGGTTACAAAAAGAACGTTGCTTACTATTCTAAGGATGGCAAGACCATCGACGTTCTGGTAATCGACATTACCAACGAGATCAAGGCTTCCCTGTTTGACTAATCCTGAAAATTAGTTAAGCAGAACAGAGAACCCCGAGGAATCTCCTCGGGGTTTTTTGGCGTTATCTGAATGCGATGAAATGATGCAATCCGCTGTTGGTAATGGTGTAATCACGGTTATTGACGTAATGATAAAATACCCGAAACCCATTTTCAGTAATTTCAATAGCGTATTTTTCCTGCGACCCCATCACGGGATGCCCGGTAACGGCTAATCCGCCGGTGTAGTAATAATAGTTATATCCCGTGCAGGTTTGACCGCTGTTATTGAAAACCAGAACTGCTTTCGGAGTAAAACCCAAATGCACAAATTGGCTTTCTTGATCGTCACCCATATAGGTTCCAATATATGCTTCACATTTCGCTGCACTGAGCGTGTTGATCTGATTTTGCAGGTTCACATCTGCGTTGGCGCGTGTTTCTGCTTCTGATCGGTCTGCCCCTGCACGGGTGCTGGTTTCCGCTGCTGCCGCGCTTTCGATCGCCGTCAACCGATCGCGCACATCCTGTGCGAGTTTATCTCCGGTCACGCTCCCGGATGGGATGTTTCCCATCACCGCAGCGTTGAGCTGCTGCTGCACGTTTTCTACTGCTGTCTGCACCGTGTCCGCCGGGACGCCTGCCGTGCGGGAAAATCCCAGTGCGGTCGCGGCGGTTTTGGCGGTCAATGCGTCACACAGGCCGTTGTGCGACTGCCGCAGCTCCTCCGGACTGCTGTCGAAGTATTCCTTGAGCTCATGCGGCTGTATGTTGGGCTGGTCGGGCAGATCTCGGATCTTCTTGGTAAATTCCTGCTGTTTGTTTTCGGCAAAACCCATAATCATTCCTCCTTTGGTCGGTGCGCCCCTCGCGCGCGGTCATTGGACAGCGCACGTGGGCGCGCGTAGGGCTGGTCAGACCCCGTTGGTTTTCATGTCATTTCTCCCCGGGTGCCTGTAATAATAGCCGATTTTGCGCAAACCGCAAGAGCAAATACTTGCTCTTGCGGTTTTTTCGTTTTCAGCTATTCTTATAGGCGTTCCCAAACCAGTTTGTTTTCGGCAAACCGGAACAGCCTCCCGCACGCGCGCATCCGCGTGGTCAGAGGAACGCGCACGCGCGAGAGAATCCACACAACACGAAGGAGGATTTTTCATGTCATTCGAACCGCAAAAACTCAGCACATTCAGCAAAAAAATCATCGATCTGCCCGACCAGCCCAACATGCAGCCGCATGAGCTGAAGGAATACTTCGACAGCAGTCCGGAGGAACTGCGGCAGTCGCACAACGGCCTGTGCGACGCATTGACCGCCAAAACCGCCGCGTCCGCACTGGGATTTTCCCGCACGGCGGGTGTCCCAGCGGACACGGTGCAGACAGCAGTAGAAAACGTGCAGCAGCAGCTCGACGCTGCGGTGATGGGAAACATCCCATCCGGGAGCGTGACCGGAGATAAGCTTGCACAGGACGTGCGCGACCGGTTTACCGCAATCGAAAATGCAGCGAAAAGCGAAGCCGGTACCCGCGCAGGGGCAGACAGCAATCTGCAAAATCAGATCAATACACATACTGCGCAGATCGCATCAAAAGCAGAGGTAATTTGCGGCTATTATGATGGGGATGGCACAGCGAGCCGAACGATTGATCTTGGCAAGACACCCAAAGCGGTTCTTGTTGTAACAAACTCTGGCGAAATGTATACCACCAGCGGGGCAACGCTGATGGGCGGGCTTGCAGTTTCAAGTTCACCGGTTATCCACTCCAACTACAGTTCACCATACGGTGTTGAAATTGTTTCCAATGGTTTTCAAGTGTGTGTTGGCGGTACATATGATCGTGTTGGAACAAACTTTAGCGGACGGCGGTATAATTATGTTGCTGTGATATAAAAAGAATCCCCCGAACCGAAGTTCGGGGGATTTTGACCATTGAAAGCAAAGCTATGCTGCAGTCTTACTTAAGACAACCATTCGTTATTCTCAACATCAAAGATAACTGCAACAACCTTGTGGTCGGTATCATCGTTGTAGATTACAACAGCGTTCTTCACATAATCGCCGCTCTTATCCGGCTGAGCCTTGATAAGCTGGTTCATATCATTGCCAACGCCAACATGATCATCGTCGTTTACAGCAAGGAATACGCAATCTTCATCCAGCTTATAAGTTGCAGCATCAGCGGTCTTGCCCGTAGCAGTGAAGACAATGTTGCCCTCAGCCTTGTAATCAAAGCCGTAAACAGCAGCCTTCTCAACCTTTACAGAAAGATCGCTCTCGAGGTTTTCAACAGAGATATACTTGCCGTCGTGGGTGTAGATCAGCACATCACCAGTATTAAGAGCCTTGCCACTGTAAACACCGTCGGTGTAAACAGTCACAGCTTCCGTGCCGTTCCAAATGTCAAATGCGGTGCACTTGTCGGTCGAACCATCCGGATTTTTGGAAGAAGTATACGGAGTAGCCGTCAGATAACCGTACTGGTAATCAGAACCCATGCCGGTGTACTTCTTTGCAGCAGTGATAGCAGCTACCTTGACATAATCGATGCCGTTAACTTCCTTGGTAGCATACTGAACAGTACCGTTGTAAGCCTTATCCCAATCGTTAACGGTCTTGCCAGAGATAACCTTAACATCCAGATCGTTGCCGTAGATTACGAATACAACTGCATCATCATCAATCGGCTTGTTATTAATACGGTTGTTAGAAGCAATCTCGTTAGCATTGCCAAAGTTCTTATAACCAGCTGCATTCTTGCTGCCAAGCAGAGTCAGCTCGTAGTTGCCGTTGCTCTTTACCGTGTAGGTGAAGAGCTTGCCGATGTCGCCATACGCAGTAATGTCGCCAGTCGTCGAAACTGTAGCACCCTGCAGCTTGTTGCTACCATTTACATCGGCAGCGTCCTTGCCGTCATTGTTCTTGTTCAGCTTCTCAACAGTAATGGTCTTCTCGCTGCCATCCATGAATACAGCCTTGACATCCTGCGTGCTTGCAGAAGCACTAAAGCTGCCGTTCAGGCTTTCGTCCACATCAACGATTGCCAGAACATCCTTAGAGGAAGCCTCGGTCTCATCAGCATTGAACACAACGCCATCAACAACCGTAAAGTCGTAAGAAGTACCGCTCTCGAGCTGATCCATATCAGCAGTCAGGTAGTACCATTTGCCATCAATGCGAACCTGATAGTCACCCTTTGCATTACCCTTGGTACCGTTTACTTCTGCAGAGATAACTTCAGCCTTAGCTACTTCGTGATCACCAGAAACGGTGTACTTGCCGTCAACATAAATCGCATAGTCATCCTTGGCAATGCCCTTGTAAACAGAGGCGCAGTCATCAAACTTGATGGTGCCCTTGCCCTGCAGCGAGAAGTTGGAGGTGCCTACATAAGTTACCTCGTAAACCTCACGCGGGGTTTCGATGATATTATCGATTTTGCCGTTGCCATCGTTGTCGATCATCTTGATCGTGTTGGCTGCAACATTGGCTGCCAGCGCATCTTTCTTGTTGGCAGTATAGCCACTCATCAGCTTAACTGCCTTGGTATCACCGTTAAACTTGTAAATTTCCATCTCATCGGTCTTGCTGTCCAGCTTGTACTCCGTACCAGCCAGCTTAACCTTCTTGTCATCGGAGCTGACCTTCTCCAGATCACCTACGATACCAGAAGCGATAACCTTAGAATCATCATCGGCATAGATGCCATAAACCTGGTCGGTCTTGTTGTCCTTAATCATGATCTTGACCTTCTGGCCGATCAGATTGGAGCAATCGGTAGCCAACTTGGTGTAGGTCTCACCAGAAGCGGTAGTTACCTTGAA
>NZ_JNJN01000029.1 GCF_000701665.1 Agathobaculum desmolans ATCC 43058
GGCAAGAGCGATACAAGATACAGTCATTCTTGTCATCCCGAAAGCGCTGCACGAAAACCCGGTGACTTTTGACCTCACGTGAGATTGTGGTAGCGGAACGGTTGAGTTGTTTGGCGATTTCAGCGAAGGACTTTTCATGAACCAGAGCGCGCTCAATAAAGGCACGCTCAGACAGAGATAAATGTTTTGCCATAATTGCCGTCCTTTCCGCCGGCGGGCAGTCCAGAACTATTATACAAAACATCTCTGTAAATCTAAATGCAAGTATTTTGAGCAAGAGTACAAGAAAAACTTGCGTTTAGTTTTTCAATTAACCTTCTGAAAGAAACAATCGATGTACTAAAAAAAGACCAAGGCATCAACAAGACTCCGTTAAGCAACGGGGAAAAGGCAGTGATTGCTGATGCCTTAAAAACAAAATATCCACTGCTGCTATTGCTCAAAAAGCTTATAATGGCCAAAAGCAGCTATTATTATCAAAAGAAGCGCTTATGCTTTGCAGAAAAACACAAAGATGATTGTCAAGTTGTTACATCCATATTCCGCAATAATAAAGAAAGATACGGGTACCGTAGAATCAAAGTTGTTTTAAATCGAGAAGGCTATATTCTTTCTGAAAAGGTGATTCGCCGAATCATGCGTGAAAAGGGATTGCTTGTGAAGGGCAGAAGTGCAAGAAAATACTGCTCTTACAAAGGAGAAATTAGTCCTGAGGTGCCAAATGTAATTCAGCGAAATTTCAAGGCTGACAAGCCAAACCAGAAATGGCTAACCGATGTAACTGAGTTTTCAATACCAGCAGGAAAGGTATATCTCTCTCCTGTTATCGACTGCTATGATGGTATGCCAGTAGCATGGAATATTAGCTGTAAACCAGATGCACAATTGGTAAATACCATGCTTGATCGTGCAACCCACTCTCTTCCGCAGGACGCACACCCAATTCTTCATTCAGATAGAGGCTGCCATTACCAATGGCCTGGCTGGATTAAGCGGGTCGAAGATGCTGGGCTCACCAGATCGATGTCGAGGAAAGGATGTTCGCCAGACAATTCAGCTTGTGATGGATTCTTCGGATGGATGAAGAACGAGATGTTCTATGGTCGTTCGTGGCAAGGTGTCACACTGGAGAATTTCATGCGGCAAATTGAAGCGTACATGGTTTGGTATCGGGATGAGCGAATTAAGCTATCTCTCGGCGGATTGAGCCCGGCAGAATTCAGAAGTAAAATGGGGATTGCCATTTAGTCCAATAAAATGTCCGCAGCCCCTTATCTGTACGCCATCCTTCTGTTCATCTGAATACATTCCCAAAGACAAGGTACAATAATTTTCGCAAATTGAAAAGAAGATAAAAAGGGACATGGTTTGCAGCGCTCTGGTAGAATGAAGTCGCGACACACCATTCTGAAAGGAGACAGCAAACCATGTCCGAGAAGATTGTACAGCTAAACGAAGAAGTAATCAAGGGTCAGCTCAAGGAACTTGTACGCGGCAGCGTAGAGGAAACACTCAACGAGCTTCTGGAGACCGAGGCAGAGAAGCTGACCCAAGCTGCCCGGTACGAGCGTAACAAGCAGCGCCAAGGCTACCGCAGCGGCCACTACAGTCGCAACCTTACTACGACTTCTGGAGACGTTACTCTCAAGGTGCCAAAACTCAAGGGAATCTCCTTCGAGACTGCTATTATTGAGCGGTATCGCCGCCGGGAGAGCAGTGTAGAAGAGGCTCTTATTGAAATGTACCTGGCCGGCGTATCTGTCCGGCGTGTGGAGGATATTACTGAGGCCCTGTGGGGTAGCAAAGTCTCTCCTTCTACCATCAGTGAGTTGAACAAGAAAGCATATGTCCACATTGAGGATTGGCGGAACCGTCCTTTGCAAGGTGGGCGGTATCCGTATGTCTATGTGGATGGGATCTACCTGCGCCGCAACTGGGGCGGAGAGTTTGAGAATGTGGCCATTCTGGTGGCGATTGCGGTCAATGAGGATGGATATCGTGAGGTTCTGGGTGCCGCTGAGGGTATGAAAGAAGACAAGTCCAGCTGGGTCAGTTTCTTTCAGTGGCTGCGTGGCCGTGGCCTAGACGGCGTAAAACTCATCGTTGGCGACAAGTGTCTTGGTATGCTGGAAGCCGTGGGAGAGGTGTATCCTGAGGCCAAATACCAGCGGTGTACCGTCCACTTCTACCGCAATGTGTTCTCCGTTACGCCTCGCTCCAAGGTGAAGCTGGTGGCCAAGATGCTCAAGGCGATCCACGCCCAGGAGCGCAAGAAAGCCGCCCGTGAAAAGGCCAAAGCCGTGGTAGAAGAACTGCGTGCTATGAAACTGAAGGAAGGCGCCAAGAAGGCGGGGGATGGCATTGAGGAGACACTTACCTATTGCGATTTCCCCAGCGAACACTGGACTCGCATCCGCACTAATAATGTCATTGAGAGGCTGAACCGGGAGATCCGTCGCCGCACCCGCGTGGTAGGCAGTTTCCCGGACGGTAACTCTGCCCTTATGCTGGTCTGTGCCCGGCTGCGCCATGTGGCCGGTACCCAGTGGGGCAACAAGAAGTACATGAACATGAAGCACCTGAAGGCGACCCTTGAGGATACCTCCATTGCTGGATGACTTCATTCACGCCAGGGGCTGCAAACCAATTTGCGAAAAACTCTTGACACTACCTTCCCAAATCTCCTTTTCTGCATGTATTCAATCCAACTTTTTGTCCTCACCCCCCTACCTCAGGACAATGCGAAAGGGCTTGCCGCCTGCAATACACCGACAGCACGCCCTTTCAGCTGCTTAAACAATTTTCACTTTCCAATATTGTCTAACTTTTTGGGGGCACTTCACCTACAGGCTGCTGGCCGGGAAAAATTTATACTTTTTCACTGCCCTCTTGACAGGTAGCGGTTCATAGTATACGCGACTCATCTTTACTATACGGGAGTATTCTTTCATATTAGAGAGCCGACCGCAAGCCGGGGTAGGATTTGACGCTTACTCGCTTGCTAGGTCATTTACATTCTCAATAGCTTATTCAAGAGGAGTATGTAGCAGAAAGCCTATGAAAATATCATTCCATTCGTTATGACTCGGTCTGCAATCGCACACTTCTATTTCCGTAATAGTGCGCCATTTCAACATTCTTCCAGTCCGTCGGATCCTCGGTAATATCCAAATAAGTCAGCACCCACGGCTTCGCCGTTAATGCAGGCAATACCACATCTTCGTCTGGCGCATTGCGGCAGATTTCTGCACGCTCCAGCATCTGTGCATGATATGCCTGCGCTTCTCCTGTCGCCAGCGAATACGCTGCGCTCAAACCCGCGGGCATCCGTTCAAAAGCAAGACCGCCATCCTCGCCTTTGCCAACCGCAATCTGTCCGCCGCACGCCAGCGCGAACAACAGACAAAAGGCTGTAAAGACTGTGCCAAAGCGTTTTTCATATAGCATACCGATGCGTTGACCCAGCGGCTTGTCCGCAAACCGATGCGAAAACCACCCCATCAAATAGAACATCGCCCACAGCACGACCGGATAATAGCTGAAATAGATCAGATTGATGTTGCGCTCCGGAATCGCAAAGCCCAAAGCGTAAAAGCAAGGCATCCCAAGCGCCGCATATAATCCAAACAGCAACACCATCGCCCACACCGGATGCGAAAAATCAAACTCGCTCTTTTTCGCCAAGCGGTATACCAACGGTGCAATAAAAATCCACATCAGCAGCACCGGCACCGTGGTCGCATTTGCCATGCTGTATACTGCATAGATTACAGACACAACGAAGCCCTTTATCACGCTTGCCTCTCCAACGGTTTCCTGCCGCATGCCATTGCCCGGCGCAAGAACACTGACGAGCAGTGCTGCTGTCAGCAGCACAAGCACAATCAAACTAAACGCTGCATTCTGTCGTTGCCTTTTCCAAAACAGATAGACCACCAAAAGGAACAGCAACATGACGGAAACCAGTGCAATGGAGTAATTGCTACCACCGACAATCGGTGCCAGCAAAAGCGCCGGCACAAAGCACAGAAGACGCCTGCGTAGCATATCATGCCGCACCATTTGCAGCATCAAGCCATCCATCCACAGGCCGATCGCATAAAAAAAAGTGTAGGGAAACGCACCCGGGTGCCAGTAAAGCCCTTCGACAGGCTCATACATATATTGCACTGCCAGAAAAACCAACAGTAATGACACTATCCATCGAACATTCGCCGTTGCGCCCATATATGTTTTTAAAATCACTCGCATTAAATACAGCAGGCAGAGAAGTAGTACGGTCAAAACGATCACAGCGGTCAGGCCGTAATATTGTTCTCCAAAACTGGCGGGTTGAATATCCGCTAAAACATAAGAGAAGTTGCCCTGCCAATTCCAAAAACGGTTGACTACGTTATCCCATGCCGCCTGCCATGTAGCCAACACCGAATGAGTCTGTTGCCATGCAACGCCCGTCATTCCCAAATGCATGAAATCATCGGCTGTCGGAACCGCATATTGCGCGATCCAGTAAAGCGGAACAAACGATACCCCGACAATCACCGCCAATACCTTAGCGCATCGTGTTTTTATCATCCATCTCACCAATCACTGCAGTTTTGTTCTGATTTGCAAAATTGATTCGCTCCGATTCGATCACCAAGGGACGATTGATAACACGACTATTCATACTCATAATGTACTCCCCCAGCAGACCAATGAAAAACAACTGCAAACCACCAAAGAAGAACACACCAATAAGAATCGGCGCATTACCTGCCACAAACTTATCCCAAAAAAGTAGTTTCTGAATCAGATAAAACAATGCAATCAAAAAACTCAAACCTGAGATCAAAAAACCGCCGAAAGTCGCGGCACGCAAACCACCTTTGGTATAGCTGGTAAAACTGAGCATAGCCGCATCGAATAGGGAAAAAAAGTTGTTTGATGTTTTCCCTGCTCGCCTTTTCTGCTGCTCATAGGGTATCTCCAGATGATCTGGCGCATATTCTGCCACGATGCCGCGCAGAAACGGGGTTGGATCGTGCAAGTTACGCAGAACCTCGATAAAACTCTTATCATAAAGCCCAAAACCCGTAAAGTGCTCGATCTGTTCTACCGAACTCATTGCACGGATAGTCTTATAATATATGCTCCGCAGCCAGTATATCAAATGGTTTTCCTTACTGGTCGTCTTGATCATACTAATAACCTTATGTCCCTTTTCCCATTCGTGTACCATTTTAGGAATCAATTCGACCGGGTCCTGAAAGTCGCAGCACAGCAAAATGGTACAGTCACCTGTGGTTTGGCACATGCCATAATAGGGACTGTTGAATTGACCAAAATTTTTCATATTGAAAATCGCCTTGACATCAGGATCTTCTGCACACAATTCCCGCAGAAGGCACCGTGTATTATCCTTGGACTTATTGTCAATAAACAATATCTCATACTGATACTGTGGCAGTTCTTCACGCAACACCTTACGCACAGCATCGCAGATTGGTCTGACGTTCTCCTCTTCATTATAACAGGGAATCACAATCGAAATGGTTTTCATTTTATACACCCTAACTTATTGAAACGCCCAAAATTTATTGAGCAGAAAATTCAGCGGGATCGTAACGAGCAGATTAACAAGCGGACTGATAATCGATGACCATCCCCAGATATCAACTTCCAAATACAGCAATAATGTGCTCAAGAGAAAAGTGGCACCATAGCTTAGATATATCTTCCCCAATTTCCTGAGCATAGACCACACATCGGTCTGATCATCCGTAAACACATATTTATTATTCCAATAGAACGCATTGGCCACACTTACAACCCAACCGACAACATTACCCAACAGATACCACGCCGGATTGATCCACAGGACAACATAATATACGGCAAGTGAAACTAGCGTATTAGACACGCCAACAATCCCAAATTTGATAAATTGCAGCACTACACTTCGGCTAACTTTTTTCATCCGCGATTCTCCTGTTGCAACGCCCGCAAAACCACACGAATGCCATCAGCAAAACAAGTCTTAGGCGTCCACTGCAGTTCGGTTTTCAGTTTTGTAACATCCGGCCAAAGCGACACCATTCCGCTTTTCTGATAAGGAATCGCTCCAAACTGCAAATCACTATGAGTTCCTGTAATCTTCGCCATCTCCAGAACATAATCCTTCAACTGGCGCACGTCGCCGCTACCAAAATTATAAACGCCATTGGCGCATTTTAGTGTTCCCAGTTTCACCAATGCGTCAACCGCATCGTCGATATATAGAAAATCCCACATCTGCACACCTGCGGTCAAGCGGCACGGTTGATTTTCTAACATCGCCGTAAGCGTACTGATAACCATCGTACCCGCAAAATCACCCGGCCCATACAAACTGAAAAAGCGTGGCTCCTTATACGCCACCCCCGCTTTTTCGCAGGCTGTCTGTACCTGCTCGTAAAACGCCAATTTTGCTTTACCGTATTCTGTGTTGGGGGCGCAAGGAGTTTGCTCCGTGATTTGATCAGTGCAGGGACCATATTCCGCCTGCGATCCTGCCGTAATGACGCATTCACAGCCCGCTTCCAGCATGGCATGCAGGCCGTTGACCGAACAGCGAAGGTTGTCATCTTGGCGGGCGCGATCCATCCGTGTCCTGCCTCGCGTACCGCTCCATGCAAGATGGAAAAAGCAGTCGCAGCCCCCCGTCAGCTCACCCAATCGATGGTACTCCTCCATCGGCAGATAGAGCTGCGTCATACCTTCATCGCACGGAAACGGTCTGCGCGAAACCTGCACAATATCCCATCCCTCTCGGCGCAAAGCATCGGACAGCTTTTTCCCGATAAAACTATTAGCACCTGTGATAACAACTTTCACGATCGCATCCCCATTACTGTTAAAATCTTTTCCTCAATTTTTTGCGCGCTAAGGCCGTAGTAATCACGCAAATAATCATGGCTTCCCACAATGCTAGAATATTGATCCTGCATACCAATCCGAAACAGACGCGCGCGATTGTCTGGCATTGAGGCTAACACTTCAGCAACTGCGCTGCCCAATCCGCCAATCACATTATGTTCTTCTACCGTAAACACCCATTTATACTGCTTCCCACAATTCCAAACAACCTGCTCATCAATTGGTTTAATGGATAAAATGCTATTGACTTTAACAGATACACCTTTTTTACCTAGTGCATCTGCCGCTGTTATGACCTCTGACAAAATTGCCCCTGTCGCGAAAATACATGCATCCGATCCATCTTTGATTTCTTGTGCATCATATACATTTTCAACCGGCATATCCGCATGAATATTCTGCTCTCTTCCCTTACCTAAGCGGACATAGGCTGGTCCCTTCAAGCGATGAACTTCCTCCAAAACTGCAATTGCCTCCTGCGGATCAGCAGGTGAAAACACCTTCATATTAGGCAAAGCGCACATAATTGCAATATCCTCTGTTGCATGATGGCTCATGCCCAATTGACCATAGGATAAACCTGCTCCAACAGATACAACCTTAACATTTGCATTATGATAGCAAACATCATTTCGAATTTGTTCAAGGCATCTCATCGTCGGAAAATTACCAATGGAATAAATGTATACCGAATTTCCTTCCAGAGCAATTCCTGCAGCAACAGCCACCATATTTTGTTCACTTATTCCCGCATTGATAAAACGTTCTGGAAATTTCTGAGCAAACCCATCCAATACACCAAATCCTAAATCACCTGTCATAAGAAACAGATGATCATCGTTTTCCGCCAGTTTTTCCAGCCCGGATACAAAAGTATTACGCATAAATATCTTCTGCCCCCAGTTCCTGCATTGCCTTGATATACGCATCCCCTTGTGGGTCTCGATAATGCCACAGCAAGTTGTTCTCCATAAAAGAGACTCCTTTGCCTTTAACCGTATTGGCAATGATACAAGTTGGCAACTCATCATCTGTGGACTGTAATGCCTTTCTCAACTGATCGTGATTATTCCCATTCTCTACCGAGATCACATGCCAGCCAAACGCTTTCCATTTCTCAGCTAGATCGCCCAGGTTCATCACAGCTTCACACGTACCCATCGCCTGCATTTTATTATGATCTACAATAACTGTTAAATTTCCTAAGCGATATTGTTGAGCAAACAGTGCAGTCTCCCACACAGCACCTTCATCACATTCACCATCTCCAACAATAGCGTACACTCGATGCTTTTTGCATGATCTTTTTGCCGCGAAAGCCATTCCTACCGCCACACATACCCCATGCCCTAAACTGCCAGTTGACAGTTCAACCCCTGGCACACCTTTGTGGGAAACATGTCCAGAAAAAACACTGCCGTCCGAATAATATTGATCCAAGCGCTCCAATTCAAAAAAGCCCATCTCTGCTAATGTTGCATAAATAGCAACGCCTGCATGCCCTTTGCTTAACACTAATCTATCGCGCTCTGGCATATTCGGGTTCTGCGGATTAATATGCATTATATCATGGTACAACACTGTCAGAATATCCACTACCGACAGAGCTGATGCGATATGCGAAGCATGATGCTCATGTACCATACGCACGGCATCAATACGCACTCTACGCGCCAATTCCTGACTATTCATTCCGTCCATCCTCCCCAGCAACATCAGAGTGCTTCTTGAATCGTTTTCGCCATATAGTCGATCATCTCATCGGTCATGCCGGGATACACGCCGACCCAGAACGTATCACGCATAATGCGATCGGTATTCTCCAGTGTGCCAACCACACGGTATCCTTCCCCAGATTTCCGCATCTCGTCAAAACACGGATGCTTAATCAGATTGCCGGAGAACAGCATACGGGTCTGCACGCCCTTCTCTTCAATATAGCGAACCACTTTTTCACGGTTCACACCTTCGCGTACGGTCAACAAGAATCCAAACCAACTCGGGTCGCTGTTCGGCGCAGGCTCAGGAAGGATCAGCTTGTCCTGCACATCCTCCAGTGCCGCACGCAGACGTGCCCAGTTATGTTTGCGGCGCTCCACAAAAGAGGGGAACTTCTTCATCTGCTCGCAACCAATAGCTGCCTGCATATCCGTCACCTTCAAGTTGTAGCCGAAATGGCTGTAGACATATTTATGATCGTAACCATGCGGCAGTTCACCGTATTGACCGTCAAAACGGTGACCACAAATGTTATCCCGACCAGACGGACACATGCAGTCGCGCCCCCAGTCACGGTAGGAATTGATCAGGCGATGCAGTAACGGATCATTTGTGTATACACAGCCGCCCTCGCCCATTGTCATATGATGCGGCGGGTAGAAGCTGGATGTGCCGATATCGCCAATCGTACCTGTCAAGCGCTTTTCGCCATTGAGCATATAGGTGCTGCCCAGCGCATCACAGTTATCTTCTACCAGCCAAAGGTTATACTTATCACAAAATGCCTTGATCGCAGCCAAATCGAACGGATTGCCCAGCGTATGTGCCACCATGACTGCTTTCGTCTTTGCGCTCCGCGCTTCTTCCAATTTGCTGACATCAATATTATACTGCGGAATTGTTACATCAACAAATACCGGCACTGCACCATACTGGATAACCGGTGTAACGGTTGTCGGGAAACCCGCAGCAACCGTAATCACTTCATCGCCGCGCTTAATGCGGCGCTCACCCAGTTCCGGCGCCGTCAATGCAGAAAAGGCAATCAAATTTGCAGAAGACCCGCTGTTTACCAAGCTTGCATACTTTACACCAAGCCAGTCGGCAAATTCTTTTTCAAACCGATCTGCAAAGCGACCAGTGGTAAGCCAGAAATCCAACGAGGCATCTACCAAGCTGCACATTTCCTTTTCATCAAACACACGCGCCGCATAAGTGATACGGTCGCCCGGTTCAAACGGCTTTTTTGCAGCTTTGTACTTCTGATAATATTGCGCTACGGCACTGAGAATATCTTCTCGCGCTTCCTGTTCACTTGTCCAATTTCGATTCATTGGTTATGCCTCCAAGTATTCCTTGATCTGTCGATCCATCTCATTTAGGATATCGCCGCCCTGCATCCAAACTTTCGTCCATTCAACCGTCTTTTCAATCGCCTCGCGAATATGCCAACGCGGATTCCAGCCCAATGTCGCTTTAATCTTGGAGCAGTCCAACTTCAGGAAATTAGCCTCGTGCGGACCGCCATCCCAGCGGTTTTCCCATGCCATTCCTTGTCCCCATACATCACAGAACAAATCCACCAAATCTCCTGTAGTCACACAATCACAGTCATCTGGTCCTACATTATAATAACCCGCCATGGTATCATCTTCATACTGCTTTTGTGCAATCATCAAGTATGCCATGACCGGCTCTAAAACATGCTGATAAGGTCTTGTCGAATGTGGATTGCGCACCACAATCGCCTCACCCTTTCCCGCAGCCCGGATACAATCCGGGATAATGCGGTCACGCGCAAAATCACCACCGCCGATCACATTACCTGCGCGGGCGGTTGAAATTGCAGTTTTACCATCGGCAAAAAAGCTGTTCTTATAACTGTGCGTCACCAATTCTGAGCAGGATTTAGAATTAGAGTACGGATCATAACCGTCCAACGCATCCTCCTCACGGTATCCCCAACACCATTCGTTGTTTAGATACACTTTGTCTGTGGTAATGTTTACCACAGACTTTACAGGTACCTGTAAAGTCCGCACGCATTCTAAAAGATTGACTGTTCCCATCACGTTGGTTTCATAAGTATATACAGGCTGCTCATAACCGGTGCGAACAATTGGCTGTGCCGCAAGATGCAGTACAATTTCCGGCTGCGCTGCGTCAAATACCCGCTTGAGATGATCGAAATCCCGTATATCGCCGATAACGCTTGTCATGTTTTCTGCAACACCAGACAGGTAAAACAGATTCGGCTCTGTCGGCGGTTCAAAGGAATAGCCAGTTACTATGGCACCAGCACCTATCAATACGCGACTCATCCAAGCACCTTTAAAACCAGTATGTCCGGTCAAGAAAACACGTTTTCCCTTGTAGAAACTCAAATCCATCAGTCTTCCCATACCTTCCACGGAGCTTGTCCACTTACCCACATTTTTTCTAATGCTTCTTTTTCTCGTACCGTATCCATACACTGCCAGAAACCCTCATGCTTATAGGCCATCAGCTGTCCTAGCTTGGCAACCCGTTCCAGCGGTGCACGTTCCAATACCGTGCTGTCTCCATCAATGTAATCCAAAAATTCTGGCTGGCAAACCATGAAGCCAATATTGATCATATTGCCATCGCCCTGTGTCTTTTCGCGGAATTCTCTGATTGCGCCACTATCAGCAATATCCAGCACGCCAAAACGCTGCCCTGCATTATATGCAGACATTGTGACCATCTTACCATGACTCTTGTGAAATTTGAGTAATTCTGTAATGTTCAGATCAGAAACCCCATCACCATAAGTCAGCATAAACGGTTCAGCACCGATATAATCTTTTACACGCTTGACACGGCCACCGGTCATGGTGTTTAAGCCAGTATCTACAACCGTGACCTTCCAAGGCTCAGATGTATTGTGATGTACAATCATCTCATTTTTACCATTAGTAAAGTCATAGGTAATATCCGAAGTATGGAGAAAATAATCAGCAAAGTATTCCTTGATAACGTGCTGCTTATATCCTGCGCAGATGATAAATTCATTGAAGCCGTACGCGGAGTATAGCTTCATAATATGCCATATAATAGGCATACCGCCTAAGTCTACCATGGGCTTGGGTTTGAATTGGCTTTCTTCGGAAATTCGAGTGCCAAAGCCGCCGGCTAAAATCACTACTTTCATAGCTTCTATTCTCCTTCGGTCAAAACTGCATTTACGACTTGTTGAATTATTGTCCCAACCGTACAACAATATTTCCATCCAGAAATTGAATCGAACCGTAGTTGGGATAAATCGGCATCTTCTGAATCTCATTTAAATGCTTTTGAGAAAATTCTTCCGAATTCCCCAATAGCATATCGGGGGCAATGTAGGTTTGAATATATGCACCTAAAATTCCCGCAGAATAAATTATGTCCGCCGCTGTGTATAGTGCCATTCCTTGAGTATGGAGACCATCTAATGTCATCCCCAAGCCACTTTGTGTCTTCAAATAGGGGTAGGGCGTTTCACCAACAAATACTATAGGTGTTTCCGTTGTAAACTCTTTTTGCTCCTGAATCTGCGCTACAAGCGCAGTTGATTTTAGATGAATATTCTGGTTTTCAACTTGAATCTTTTGATATGCCTGATTATTTTTCACAAACCATACTCCCACTGGCACAATCATACTGAATGCGACACATACTGATAGCGCTTTTACAAAATAGCGTTTCTGCTCCGTTTGCAAGATCTGCTCTAAAAAAATTGGTGCACTTATGAATATCATCGTAAACGGATATACTGTAATATAGTAAAAAGAACTATTTCTACTTAAAATACCTACCAAATTAATAGACAGCGGCAAGCATACAATAACTAAGATTGCAATCAAACATACGCGCAATGGCTCTTGGAACAATTTTCTCTTCCGAAGCAAAAGAATAATCAGAATTAGGTTGATAACCACCACAAAGGTGTATACCGCCGAAACAAAGTGACTATAGGTGCCTAATACATCTTTGAAAATAAAATTTACAACATCTTTATAAGCTTGCACTGCAGATTGTATCAAAACTGCCGGCGCTAAATTGCTCGACATATTATTAATGCCCTTATAATCTGTAAGTACTTGTCCTGCTAATTGCAATTTCATTTGTAAAACAGCATAATATATGCCAAGAGCCACTATGATCTGACCAATGAATCGGAATCCCATTTGTATGACAGTGCGACATTTTTTTTGAGGGTTCAAGAGGCAAGATACACTGTATAAAACCAAAATAGAAACTGCAAATCCAACATACGCCTGATATGCTGCAACTGATAAAGTAAGAAGCGCAATCCCTAAGAAATTTAAAAACACATCTCGCTTAATCATAAAATACGCCGAAACCACTGCTAACAGTGCTGTTAGCATAAAATAGTCACAGGCATTATAAAGCATAGTAGTTGCCACTGAAGGAAAAGCAGCAAATACGGCTCCTACAAGATAAGAATAGTATTTTGATTGAACACCAAAAATGGAGCATATCAGACCACTAATGCAAGCAATTGCTGCTATGCCAACAATGCTCCCAACATAATACATAATGACAGGGCCTTGATACGACATTAAAGGTGTTACAAACCATTTTCCCTGCGATAAGAGCCAATCCATATTTGTGCCATACAGAACCAAAGCATCATGGTTGAATAGCAGATTTGATAGTTTCACAAAGTGAACTAATACACCCGTGAGCATGGCAGAAATAAATGCGCTCTTGAAGCATATATTTCCAATTGTCTCTTTCAAAAGGTCATGCAAATAGCATCCATGTTTTTTTCTACCCCGTTTCATTTTCTGATTATACATTTTAGCCCCTCACATTCATGAAAGTGTTCTGAATATAAAGATTTAATAAAGCATTCCCTTCCTAATAGCAGTTCATAATTTCACAAACATATTCGATTTCTCTTTCAGTCATTCCAATATATAGAGGCAGACTTAATACGCTCTCCGCAATCTCCTCCGAAATAGGAAACGAACCCTTGCCATATCCCAAATACTGCATACTTTTTTGAAGGTGCATCGGAATAGGGTAATGAATCTGAGTATGTATCCCTTTTTCTTCCAAATACGCCTGCAAATGATCTCTCTTCGGGCAACGAATCACGAAAAGATGCCACACATGTTCACGCCCAGATCCTATTTTCGGTAATATCAATTTAGAATTTTCAATATTTTGTAAATAGGTTTTTGCAATTGCTTGGCGTTCTTCTGTCCACTTTTCCAAATGATGTAGCTTAATTCTCAAAAATGAAGCTTGTATTTCATCCAATCGCGAATTAATTCCTGCTAAATCATGAACATACTTAACTTTTGATCCATAACATCCAAGTTCATGAATCCGCTCTGCTATCTCTTCACGATTAGTAACAACAGCGCCACCATCGCCCAAAGCCCCCAAATTCTTGCCCGGATAAAAGCTAAAAGCAGCTACATCTCCTAATGTTCCTGTACGTTTTCCATGAAAAGTGGCCCCATGAGCTTGCGCGGCATCTTCAATAACCCAAAGGTTATGCTCCTTTGCAATATGGGAAATGGCTGTCATATCAGCAGTTTGCCCGTAAAGCTGTACAGCAATAATGGCTTTGGTTTTTTCTGTAATCATAGGCTCAATTTTAAATGGATCAATTGTAAACGTATCAGCACACACATCGCACAAGACAGGTTTTGCTCCTGCGTACTTTACAGCAAGGGCCGTGGCGATAAATGTGTGCGCTGGTACAATCACTTCATCCCCTTCTCCGATTCCTAGAGCCTGCAAAGACAAAGAAATTGCATCCAGACCATTGCCTACACCGACACCAAAGGAGGCTCCGCAATACTGGGCAAACTCTTTTTCGAACTTTTTGTATTCCGTACCCTGAATAAACCATCCGTTATCATAACATTTCTCAAAAGCCTTCATCATTTCTGCACGAATCTGTTCATGCATATGATGAAATGTAGAAAACGGAATATCCATTATTTATTCCCTCATTTCAATTTTAGACTGAAAATATGATATAGCCTCTACTTCATAATCGTCATAGCACCGAATATAATCCAACTCACTATAGTGCTCACTTGCCAACACCATCAATACCGCACCATCCGAAAAATCGAACATTTCTCGCCAAACCATATGTCCGATAAACAACCCTTCTGCCGGATTGCTCAATTCAACTACTTGTTCCTCAAATGGTGTTTTTACTCTAATCTTCACACTACCATGCAAACAAATCAATACCTGTTCTAATTGGCGGTGAGAATGAAAGCCGCGTGTCATATCTCTTGGTACGCGTGTGATATAATACACACGGCGAATAGGAAATGGGATATCACCCTCTGCTTCGAGCGGCGTTAAATGTCCCAACTTACTGTCACCGATATCTCGAAACTGTATCATTCTTGTGTTGGGCAGCATTCTATTATTCTTCATAAATATGAATCTCATGCAGAAATGGATGTGTAGTATAAAATTGTTCTTTTGTCGCCATCAATTCACATTCATAGCCACCATTTTCAAACGGATGCTTTCCTGTAATCGTATAACCAAGCCGACGTGCACGCTTCATACTTGCTACATTATCCTCATGAATTCTGGCAACAATTTTTTCAAGCCCCAGCTTTTCAAAACCAATATATACTGTCATCAATTCGCTATAGAAGCCTAGCGATTTGCCGCGCGCATCGTCATCACCGATAATTGTTTTTCCGACTTCTGCTGTGTTCCCAACAAATTCGTAGAGTGATGCAGAACCGACAAGCCGTTTTAAGTCAACCGTTTCTTCGACCGAAAACGAAATAACATCCGGATCTTCCTGATTATTTTTATACCACTTTTCCTGCATTTCTGGTGTAATTTTTCCTACTGGAGTGAGATAACGCGATAACATCTCATTATTTCTCCAAATACGATAAAGTTCAATATCTTCATGCCACACAGGTCTAATTTTGCAGTTTTTATACTCAGCACAGTAACGATGCTTCATATCAATCCCTCACTCATTTCAAAAATACAAACTTATATACTCTGTAATGCAACAATACACCGCCGAGCAGATATACAATGGAACAAAGAGAATTCCAAAAATGCCCAATACATATCCCACTCCATAAAGAATCGAACAAACAGCTACAGAAACTTTGGCTGCAATGCCAACAATTGAAGCACAAATCGAAATTGCTTCTGTAATTCCCGGCATTAAGAACAGCAGCAGCACTGCAAAAAGAAGCGGATGCCATGCTCGACCAGAACATTGATGATAAACAACCTTTGCCATTCGCTGAAACACAATAGCGGGGTGTGAACACCCATAGTGAATTATTCCGATTAGCCCGTTCTTTTTATCTCTATAATGAAAATCTGTCCACGCCGCATCCTGTTTATGCCGAAATTTCACTTTTTCTCGAACTTCCGGATCTACTCGATCCAAATATGGTGCGACATCATTTTCATATGTTCGATTTAGATCACACAAATATCGATAATACGTGCTATTGGTACCAGCAGTATTGCCATGGCTAACACCACCGCTCCGGTGTCTGATAGATGGGAAGTCAAGATAGACGATTGGAATATGCTCTCGTGCCAAACGTAGATGCAGCGACCAATCTTCAACCAAATCATAAGATTCATCAAATTTTCCGTACTTTTCAAAAAATGTCTTTTTAAAAAAAGTACTTACAGATGGTAAATATGCATGTTGAACTAGCTCATTCAAAAGCTGATCGTCATTTTGCTTCCCCAACAGTAAATCACGAATATGCGGCTGAACAAAATAATACTGCAGTTCATCCATATCCTCATTATACATCGCAGTCTGCGCCATTAAGATATCTGCATCAGAACGTGCTTCCAATCCTTCTACATAGCGCATAACTACAGCAGAATCTTCTATCACGTCATCCGCAGACAAACTCATCACATATTCACCAGTTGTGAGCCCTACAGCACGGTTAAGATGTTTGACTGTCCCAATATTCTTTTCATTGTGATTAAACTTTACGGAAATGATATTTTCTCGTCGATGCATTTGAACATATGCGTCCAACTCTTCCTTTGGAAAATCAGAAGAGCCATCATCAGAAATCAGAAGTTCAAGCTTCGGATATTCCTGTGATAATACTGATGCAATGGCTTCATAAATATATTGGAAATTTTTATAGCAAAGAACAATGACACTAACCAATGGATATTCTTTTATTCTTTCCATAACTTTACCTACCCGATAACATTGTCTTAAGCATTGCTCTTTTTTTCAAAACAAACAGAAGCATATTACATACCATTTTAATCCCAATAATGCTTAATAACACCAATGTCGCCCATGCCATCGGAACCGTAAGATCGCATATCGGTAAAAGCTGTCGATCTGTCAATAGAAGAATCATAAAAATCACCGCTACAAACATCTCTCGCTTAATATGAAACCATTTGTTATAGTTAATCGCGCTCATCAGTTTGATATAGGACAAAACCGGTAACTTTTTCATCCGAAATCGCAACTTCTGCATGAAGCTCATTTCATACCAATCCAACTCAAGTACACTTTTCATTTCAATTGCCTCTGCACAATACCAACATCGAAGTGCACTGCCCTTGCTATATTTCTGTCGCACATTTTCATATTCCTCACGCAATGCTCGAACACACTCTTTATAATGTATCTTACGCAACAGATTAGGCATACCATCTAAAGACTGATTTGAAATACCTCCATAACGGTACTTGACAACAAAATCATCTACAAAACAGAATGGTATTTTCTCTTTTGCTAATCTGATCCAACAAGGCCAATCTTCTGTAAAAACATAACTTTCATCGTATCCGCCAATTGATTGAAATAACTCATTACGCCAGAATACTGCCGGTGCGAAAATAGGGCTCCATGGACGTGTCACCATATAGCGATACAATTCATTTGTGTCTGGGATCTGTAGAAGCGCTTGAAAATCAATGTCAGAGGGATAACGATCCTCTGTCGATTCTCCCGTATGTTGAATCGCCTTACCTCTGGCGCAGACAATCCCATTACGAGGGTCTTGCAGTTTTTTTGCCATTCTCTGAAATACGAGTTTATCTGCAAAGGAATCATCCGCAGCAATTGTTTTTAAATATTCTCCCTTCGCATGTGCGCATGCTATATTGCAATTTTTTACAATTCCCAAATTTTGAGGATTCGTATACACTTGATATCTGACTAAGTTTTCATGACAGTTCTTTTCAATATATTCCGTCAATTTCACCTGGTCAAAATCATAACTATGGTCATCTGCAATGATCAACTCAATTGCTGGATATTTCTGTTCTAAAATAGAATCAATGCAATCATAGATAAGGTCTGCCTGATTATACGAAACAATTGCAATAGAAAATAATCCTTTCGTTAATTCTTTTCCCACTTATCTCCCACCTTTACATCGTATCATAAACTTCTTTACTGTAGATTTCGCAGTATAATACCCCACCATGGGTAAAAACTTTATCATTTCAGCTATACTTAGTTTTCCATGTAATTTTGCGTATCGATATTGCGCAGAGTATCGAGTAAATGCCGAAAGAAGATTTCCATACGGCAGAATCTCCTGTTCATAGCAGCGAATCAAGTCCTCCCTTAATCTAGGCGAATCAAACGCTGTACCATAAGAACTGCTAACACCAGAGAGCGCATATTTTTCTGATGGCTCATCCGCACAGGGAATGCGTTCTCCTCTGCGGACTATTCTTAACCAAGTAGGCCAGTCCTCAAGGTAATGATAGGATTCATCGAACCCCCCAAAAAGAAAAAATTCTTTTCTAAACATACATCCTACTGCACTAATCAAATTCGAGAAAACTAATGTACGGTATAAGTGATCAATGGATCTGTCGTTCAATATCTGCACACGTCTATTAGAGGGAAACTGATAGTAATATTCTTTTAAATCTACACTACAAATGACACATGGAGAAGTAACAATCCACTCTCGATGTTCCGCAGCAAAATGGTATAATCGTTGCAAGGAAAATGAATTGTACAAGGTATCCCCATCTGCAATAAACTTTATAAACCTGCCTAATGCTAAGGATGCAGTTAGGTTATCATGTGCTGGAATGCCGAGATTGTGTTCGTTTTGTCGCACAATTAAACGTTTAATATTACCTCGCATATGAGAGCGAACGAACGCTTCTACCTTGCGCTTATCAAACGAATCAGATCCATCATCTGAGATGATTAAATCAATAGAGGGATATTGTTGCTCCAATACAGATAATAGTGTCTTTTCGTATTGCGGTCCGGGACCAAAACTTAGTACAATGACTGTGACTAATACATCCTCATTCAAAGGCACTGTGCGTTTTCCCCCATTCATCATAAGCAGCACAAACCTTTTTGCTGGTACCACTCATGACTAACTCTCCACGCTTCAGCCAAATTGCTTTCGTGCAAACTTTTTCAACCTGCTCCACAGAATGAGAAACAAATAGCATAGTTGTTCCATTTTGTCGGAGTTCATCCATTTTCGACTCACATTTTTTCTGAAATGCAGCATCACCTACACCAAGCACCTCATCCACAATCAGGATATCCGGATGAACCAGCGTAGCAATAGAAAATCCAAGGCGGGCCGTCATACCAGAAGAAAAATTTTTAATTGGTACATCCATAAAATTCGCTAATTCAGAAAATGCAACAATCTCATCATAGCGATCTTCTACAAACTCCTTCTGAAATCCCATTACTGCCCCATTAAGATATACATTTTCTCGTGCAGTTAAATCAGGATCAAATCCCGCTCCCAGTTCGATAAGGGGAGCAATTGCCCCATTCACAGAAACCGTTCCTGATGATGGTGGATAAATACCAGAAATCACTTTCAACAATGTGGATTTTCCCGATCCATTTGCTCCGAGGATACCTACACTCTCTCCTCTATCTACATGAAAACTAACATTTTTAAGCGCATAAAACTCGTCAAACATTAACTTTCCAGTTAATAATTTTACAACATATTCTTTCAAACTCTCCGTTTTTTCTGTTGCCAGATTAAAACGCATGGATACATTATTTACATCTATCATGAAAATGCAATTCTCCTTTGCCATGCTCAGATATATAAAAGAAAGTTTTTCTGATATTTTCGGAATACATACCCACCAAGCAATAGCGAAAGTGCACAAAACAATATGCACACTAAATTATCTCGCAGGGATGGGAAGTTTCCATATAATGCAACATCGCGAAAATAAGTTACAATATGATACATTGGATTGCACTTGACCAATAATAGAATTTTATCCGGCAGGATATCTGCTGGATAAAAGAGCGGTGTAAGATACATTAATGCCTGCAAAAAAACGCCATAAAGATGCACCATATCACGAAAATAAGTGGCTAGTACTGACATAAATAATCCCACACCATAAGAAATCAAGAACACATAAATCAGCGGGATAATCGCAAGCGGAGTCGTTACATAAAAAGGAATACGATAAACCAAAAACATAATGAGCACCGCCAATAACGACCAAAGCAAATTAACAAAGCTAGAACAAACCTTTGCCAAGGGCAGTATATATTTAGGCACATATACCTTTTTAATCAGTCCTGCATTCTGCAAGATTGAATTCATTGCCATTGATGTAGATTCAGAGAAAAAATTGAACATCACTTGACCGCACAATAAATAAAGCGCAAAGTTTTCTATTTCAAACCGGAATACATGAGAGAACACCAACGAAACGACAAACATCATCAAAAGTGGATTTAACAAGCTCCATAAATATCCCAAATAGGATCTTTTATATTTGACCTTTAAATCACGATTGACTAACTGTTGCAACAACCAACGATAACGATATATTTTTTCAACCCATGTTATTACCATTTAGCGCTCACCGTACATCCGTTCATAGTAATTCTGATACTCTCCAGAAATGATATTCTCCCACCACGATTTATTGTCCAGATACCACTGAATGGTCTTCTGAATGCCGTCTGCAAACTTAGTTTTCGGCAGCCAGCCCAGCTCATTATGGATTTTGGTCGGGTCGATCGCATAGCGGCGGTCATGACCGGCGCGGTCGCGGACAAACTGGATCTCGCCTTTGCCGAGTGCCGCAATGATCAGCTGTACAACTTCCAAATTGGTCTTTTCATTGTGACCGCCGACATTGTACACCTCGCCGACACGCCCATTATGAATAATCAGATCGATTGCCGAGCAGTGATCCTCAACGTACAGCCAGTCGCGAACATTCTTGCCATCGCCATAAACCGGCAACGGCTTGTCGTTCAGCACATTGGCAATCATCAGCGGGATCAGCTTCTCCGGGAAGTGATAAGGGCCGTAGTTGTTCGAGCAGCGAGAGATCGTTACCGGCACGCCAAAAGTACGATGATACGCCTGTACTAGCAGGTCAGCCGATGCCTTGGACGCAGAATATGGACTGGACGTATGGATCGGCGTTTCCTCAGTGAAAAACAGATCAGGCCGGTCAAGCGGCAGGTCTCCGTATACTTCGTCAGTCGAAACCTGATGGTAGCGCTGGATACCATACTTACGGCAGGCATCAAGCAGCACTTGCGTGCCCATCACATTGGTCTGCAAAAAGATGGCTGGGTTTTCGATCGAACGGTCCACATGACTCTCCGCCGCAAAATTAACGATAACCTCCGGTTTTTCCTGTTCAAAGATAGCGTAAATCGCCTCACGATCAGCAATATCTGCCTTGATAAACTTGAAATGCGGGTTGTCCATCACAGGTGCAAGCGTTTCCATATTGCCCGCATAGGTCAGCGCATCCACACAAAGGATCTCATCTTCCGGATGCTCTCGCAGCATATAGTGTACAAAATTGCCGCCAATGAACCCAGCACCGCCAGTCACCAAAATCTTCATTCTTCTTTGACCTTCCTGTCATTTATTGCAATAGTTCTTGCTGTGAGAAACCGAAAACATGGTTTTTCAATTCCCTCACTTAAAATCAGTGTTATTACGAAGCAGATAATCCCTGCCAATAAAAAGATTTTAAAACTCGTATAATTTTTAAACACTGTAGGATAACGTAAAACGATCTGCTTTGTAGGGTTCCACACAAAAAATTGTGCCATGAAAACAGCATAAGCGTATGAAGAAATTTTCTTCACATGCTTTTTGAAGGCATATTTTCTATAAAATATGCTTTCCGTTTTCAATGCATATACAACCATAAAACAGAATAGAGGATATGTGATAAATCCATAGGAAATATATTCATTCACTCTATAGTCATTCCGAGCAAATACACTAACGAAATACACCAATCCGAAACAAATTCCACTCACAATGCATATGTCTCGCCCCCTATTTCCCCACTTTTTCCCTTTACCATCTCAAAAAGTATTCCTCCACTTAAAAATTGTAAAAATCGCAACAACGGACTTGAATACATATTGGGTAATGCTAATTCGCTTGTAATAAAGGGGGTGGATGCACAAATCAGGTAAATTATAATCAATAGTGCCATTCGTTTTCTCTGGTTGAGCTGATAAATCCAAGTTCTTGCCAAGGGATATAGCGCATAACAAACTGCCAGACAGGAGAGAAACCATGTTCCCCCATTATGCGAAAAAGAAAACAATCCACTAAACCATGATTGTAGCAATGATAGTTCGATGGGAAGTGTTATTATTTTCTGCTGAATTGATTCGGTACCGATTACAAAGAAAATTACAAGAATAAGCAAATACAGCGGGTATATAGCTGCCAATCGCTTATAATAAAAAGTCATAATTTCTTTTTGATCAAGCAATGTGTCAGATTGATATTTATAATAAAGTGTAAAACCCGATACTATGAAAAATAGATCCATTACAACCGCACCCTGAGAAATAAACGGTGTAAGAAATGAAAATTCGACGCCCAAATGCATATTACAGTGAAATGCAAAAATAATCAGCACTGCACCTATCTTAAGTAAATCAATCGTTAACAACCGCTCATGGGGCATTACATATTCTTGTTTGTTGGAGTAGTTCACCATCAAAACTTCCCTTCTGCCACTTTGAATAGATATGTCCCATAGGGTGATTTTCCGTAAGCGATCGCCGATTCCAGCAGTTCACACTTATTAATCCAAGCATTACGATAGGCAATTTCTTCTAGCGCAGCAATCTGTACACTGGTTCGACTTTCCACTGCTCTTACAAAATCCGATGCCTCACGCATTGAATCCACCGTACCAGTATCCAACCATGCATATCCACGACCAAGCAGCTGCACATTAAGGTTACCTGCTTCCAGATACAAACGGTTGAGGTCAGTAATCTCCAGCTCTCCACGCGCTGAAGGCTTGACCTGCTTGGCCAATTCCACCACACGATTGTCATAAAAATACAGGCCGGTGATCGCATAATTGGATTTGGGCTGCTCGGGCTTTTCTTCCACCGATATCACATGCCCCTCATCATCAAACTCTACAATGCCAAATCTCTCTGGGTCGTTAACATAGTAGCCGAACACCGTAGCCTGTCCATTTTCGGCGTTATGTACCGCCGTCGCAAGCCGCTCGCTCAATCCTGCGCCGTAAAAAATATTATCTCCCAGCACCATCGCGCACGCATCACCCGCGATGAACTCCTCACCCAGTGTAAACGCCTGCGCCAAACCGTCCGGCGAGGGCTGCACCTTATAGGACAAATGGATACCGTACCGACTCCCATCGCCAAGCAGCCGCTCAAAATTCGGCAGATCGGTCGGTGTAGAGATAATCAGGATATCGCGAATGCCTGCTAACATCAGCGTCGATAGCGGGTAATAAATCATTGGTTTGTCATAGATGGGTAGCAGTTGTTTGCTGGTTACCATGGTTAACGGATACAATCTGGTTCCGCTTCCGCCTGCCAATATAATGCCTTTCATACAATCTAACCTCTCCGTTCCAGTTCTATGTCAGTTGCTTTTTTGAGACAAGAATATTGAAAAAACATAATTTATTTAAATGTAGCTATATACATTAGAATGATACTACAAGTTCCATCATTTTGCAACCTTATCGCCCTACTTTAATTCTAGTACCAAAATTTTATCCTTATTCTAACGCACTGATCCGACTTTCTACACGAAATCTCACCACAGCTTCCAACCATCATTATTTTCCACACCACTTTCCTGTTGAGCTTCCAACAACTCATCAAAATTAATCACCAATCCTCTCCCCATCCCGCTTTCTTCCTATATTCTTATAGAATATGGTAAGTAATCTTTACATTCTCCAACAGAAATATAAGTTTTTCATGTCCAGGGAAGTTAAACGTAATAAAAATACTGAACCTCGTCCGAAGTCAGATGGATTTTCATCCCCCTTGGAACTATTCTTGAAACCGAGTCAACCTAAATGGAATCGATGCCAACAATCTTTATACAATGATCAAAATCAAACCAGCAAGCATATCATCTACCCAGACAGCTAGTGCAAAAGTACAAGGCATAATTCACTGTATAACGAAGCTCGCCGTTCCCTTCTTCAGGATCGGCGAGCAAAACAGCGCTATATTTCATTATTTCTCTGATCCACCTTGACAGAGGCGGATCATCCCCTTATTTCATTCCGGTCGGTCAAATTAAATCCGCCAAACCACCTCCTCCGCATCGTCTTTTGTCATGTCACTGAGCCGCAGCAGGCGTTCGCTAAATCGCTCCACACCGCACATCATCCCCGGACTGTCCGCGTCCAGCAGCAAACAGATCACCGTGCAGCGGGCATTCTGTATGGCCTCCTGCAGCTGCCCAGCCAGCCCATCGGATACAGCGCACCGCCCATCCGTGATAAACAGGATATCCGCGTTCTCGAATTCTTCCTCGTTTATCAGCCGCAGCGCCTCCCGGAGCGGCGTCTCGAAATCCGTCCCGCCGTCAAAAAAATGTTCGGCAGCGGAGAGCAGATCATCAGCCGTATACTGCCCCGGCAGAAACCGGTCCGTCCGCAGCTCATCTGCCCCGGAGAAGTGGATCAGCGCATACTTCCGCCCTTCGTGCGCACAGACGTCCTGCACGGCAAGTGCCAGCGCTTTGCCCCACGCGGCATTTTCGCCTTCCGTGGAGGCGGATTCATCCAGACAGACGATGATATCGCCATGCCCTTTGTGAACACGCTCACGCTTTACGTATTGCAGCAGCCCATTCGCATAGTACTTGCGCAGAAACAGCGGCATCGTGTCAGGGGAGGCCAGCAGCACCAACTCACCCGAAAGCAGATTTTTCATATCACGTCCGCGCGTAACGGTGTATTTCTCCCCGCGCCCGTGCGCGTAATCATTCTTGCGCAGGTCGGAAAGCATCTCCTTCATACGTCCCAGCTGGCGGGTGATGCCCTGCAGCATAGCATTGGTAATAACCGAGTTCACAATGTAAGCAGCTGCGATCTTGCCATCGCTCTCAATGAACTTGATGGTGTCGCCGGTCGGAACCGCAAACTCGCCGCCTTCGTCAAATGCGGCAACAGCCTTCTGCGTATTCGTATCAACATAGTTGGTGTAAACGTCGATGCTCGCTTCAGCCTTGTGGTTCTCGTCACCGAACTTGATCTTGCCGGAATCTGCATTCTGCAGATCATCCTTGGCAATGTTGTAAACGGTCGTGCCACCGGTTACATATACGCCGTAGATAAGATCCTTGTCGTCCAGCTTGTCATCAGTGCCGCCCTTGCCGTCCTTGAACAGAACAGAAACTTCTTCACCGATGTACTTGATGTCCAGAGCATACTCGAACGCAGCATTCGCCTTTGCGCCGTTGCCGTCGATCGCGCCGTTTACTACAATGTAGTCATCCTTAGAAGCAGCGCCGGTCTTGTCGTTACCCGTGAAGGTACCGATCCACTCCTGCAGGCCGAGGTACTTCTTGCCTACGGTGTAGTTAGCAGTGTTGTTGCCGCCGATGGTGTAGGTATCCTTAACAAAGGTTTCCTTGTCGTTCGACCAAACCGCACAGTCAGCACCAACGGTGTTGTACAGCAGCTGAGCAGATTCCTGACGGGAAGCTGCAGCAGAAACCGCACCCTTTACGTCCTTGAGCAGGTCGTTGTCGTTGGCGAGGTTCAGGGTGTTGATCATCCAGGCTGCACCATTCAGGTTCGCCTTGTCAGCACGGTAGCCCATAGTAACAAGCGCCATCTTGGCAGCTTCCGCAACGGTTACCTTGCCGTTCGGATCGAACGCGGTAGTGCTCTTGCCGGAGATGATGCCCATGGTCTGGCAGTACTTGATGTAGCCTTCAGCCCAGTGGCCATTTACGTCCTTAAAGTTGGTCGGAACGCTCTCGTAAGCGGAAGCGTCCGTGCTGCCGCCCGAACGGATGGTGTAGATCATCTTCGCCGCTTCAGCGCGGGTGATGGTTGCTTCGGGCTTGAAAGAGCCGTCATCATAGCCGTCGATCACGCCCAGAGCGGTGAGCATATCCACAGCTTCGGTTGCCTTAATGTCAGCCGAATCCGTGAATGCCGCACCGGCGAACATCGTGAACGCGCAAGCGAACGCGAGCACCAGTGCGAGAACCTTTTTCTGATGGCAGGCAAAAGAAGAAGTTTCGGCGTCAGATGGGTAATGATAGCATATTTGCACGAAAATTGCAACTTTTTTGAAAAAGCGTTTTGCGCGGGTGAAGCGGGCGCCGCCCACCGTTTTTCCGCCAAAGCCCCCGACCGTAAGGTAGAAATTTCAGATGCGGAATTGTGCAGAATGGATAAAATACGGTAGGGGCATATTGTCTGCGCACTATGGACAGATCACAGCCCCTGCACGGCGCTTGCTATTTGTGCGACAGACGTTTATACTGAAAGAAAACTCTCCGCATTGCCCAATTGATGGCGGCAGAATGTGGACCGGCCGGGATCGCGGCAGTTAAAACGCTGCTGCAAAAGGAGTACTTATGGGAAAATGGAGAAAAAAACGGGTTTGTGCCGCAACAGTGCTGCTGATGTGCACTGCCGTGCTTTTGGCGTGGTGTCGTGCGCATGAATATACGGCTGCGCCGCTGCGCATGCCGGTAATGGGGATCGTATGTCCGGCTTCGGAGGATGACTGGAAGGATGAGCAGTACCGCCTGCTGGAAGAACAGGCGCAGGCAAACGGCTTTGACTGTATGATCATGCGCACCGAACGCACCCAGCAGGCACAGATCGACGCGATCCGCGCACTAATCGTTTACCGGGTAGATGTGATTATGTTTTCACCGATCGTGCAAAGCGGCTGGGAAAACGTGCTGCGCGAAGCAGAGGATGCCCAAATCCCGGTGATCACCGTGGATCGCAGGCTGCACCACCGGGACGGGTATCAGGCTGTCAGCAGCGTCAGCTTTCCCTATCGGGAAGGTGCGCACCGTGCGGCGGCTTGGCTGCGCGGACAGAGCGTCGGTACCGCTGCAGAACTGTACGGCACATTGAATGCTTCGAGTGCACAGGAGATTTCCCGCGGGTTCCGCGAGGGATTGGAAGGAAGCGAATTACTTCTCAAATACAGCCTGTGCGGAGATGATCTGCGCTCACGTGGGCGCGAGATCATGGAAACCTTTGTGCAGGAATACCCTGACGTGACATTGGTGCTGGCGCAAAACGATGCCATGGCGCTCGGTGCGATTGATTACCTAAAAAACAACGGCATACAGCCCGGGCAGGACATTCATTTGGCGGTTTTTGGCGGCGGAGAGGAGATCCGATGCCGGCTGGCCGACGGCGAGGTCAATTTGGTGATCCTTTGTGACAATACTGCACTGGCACAGAAGGCCGTACAAACCGCGCTGCATCTGCTGAAGGATCACTCTGCGCCGATACAGGTGTCGGTACCGGTGACGCTGCTGACCGGGGAGGATACGGTATGAAGCCATTGCATAAAACGGCCGGCAGCATCCGTCTGCTGCTGCAGCGCTCTTATACCGCGATCCTGCTCAGCCTGACCATTCCGCTTGCGGTAACTTTGGTACTGCTGCTTGTGTTTGTGCACCAGTACAACGGTGTGATCGCCCGCATCTCGTGCGCGGCGGATGCCCAGCAATTGCTGGAACAGACCCTGCCGGGGGAGATTTGGGATGTCATTTCCGGACGAACGGATTTTGCCAACGGCACCCAGTATGCGCTGCTCTCCCAACTGGATGGAATGCTGGCTGAAATGCAGCAGACTTCTTCGGAAGAGCAGCAGACCTATTTGAACGCCGCTGTACGCGCGGTGGATACGCTGTACGCATATATCGATGCGCTGGGCGAACAGACCGCAAACGGCGCGGCAGTCAGTCGGAATGAAAGCCTGTATCAGGAAATCACCAGCGTGACCGGACTAACCGCGGACATGCTCGATCAGTATTCGGTCAGCGCGATCAGCCAAATGGCTGCCCTCAACCGGCGGATCAGCGGACTGACGCTGCTGCTTGCGGCCGTTACGCTGCTCGCGGTGGTCAGTGCAGCGGGAGCGGCGGTGCGTACTTACCGGCATGTGGAGCACGCCATACACGGGCCGATCCTGCGGATGGAGCGGATGGCGTCGCGCATTGCAAAGGGCGACTGGAACGCCCGCCTGCCCGCCCCGGCGGTCGCCGAGCTGTATCCACTGGCCGCAGATCTCAACCGCATGGCTGAGCAGCTCGAACGCCTGATCGAAGGGCAGATCGAGCAGGAAAAAACCTTGAAAAAGGCGGAGCTGCGCGCGCTGCAAGCGCAGATCACGCCGCATTTTGTTTACAACACGCTGGAAACCATCATCTGGCTGGCAGAAGAGGAAAACACACGCGCAGTGGTCGATGTAACTATGGCGTTTACCGATTTTCTGCGCATCAGTCTGAGCGGCGGACAGGATTTTATCAGCGTGGAAAAGGAAGAGCAGCATGTGCGCAGCTACCTGCTGATCCAGTCCGTGCGTTATGGCAGCATCATGCGCTACACGATCGATATCGACCCGGCACTGGCGGACAAGCGTATGCTTAAGCTGATGCTTCAGCCATTGGTGGAAAACGCTATTTATCACGGGATCAAAAACAAACGCGGACGCGGTTTGCTGCGCATTACAGGACGGCAGGAGAACGATTGGATGGTATTTACTGTGGCCGATGACGGCATTGGCATGAGCAGCAAAGAACTGCATGCGCTGCGCGAGCGCATGGAACGAACCGACGGCACGGGCGGCTACGGACTGCGCAACATTACGCAGCGGCTGCGCCTGTACGGTGGCCGCGGGCTGGATATCCAAAGCGAGCCGAACCGCGGCACAACGGTGCGCTTTGCGCTGCCCTGCATCCCTGAACCGGAAAGGAAGGATCACTGATGTTTCAAGTTTTTGTGGTGGATGATGAGGAGATTATCCGCACCGGCATCCGCAACGCACTTGAAAAAGCGGAGGGACAGTTCCGCTTTGCCGGGGAAGCACCGGACGGCGAAATGGCACTGCCCATTCTGCTGGAGGTCAAACCGGATATCCTGATCACGGATGTGCGGATGCCGTTTATGGACGGGCTGGAGCTGGCGGCACTGGTTCGTCAGGCAATGCCATGGGTGCGGATCATCTTTTTGAGCGGCCATGATGAATTTGAATATGCGCAGCGTGCTGTTTCATTGCAGGCGGATGCCTACATTCTGAAACCGGTCGATTCGCACAAGCTGCTGCAAATGCTCGACCAGACCGCGGAACGCATTACAGAAGAGCAGCGGATGCTGCGTGCTGCCGCGCAGTATAACCAACGGCGCGAGGGAGAACGCGAAATTATGCGTAGCCATTTTCTGAGTGAACTGGTCACCGGCGGGTTGTCCACCGCCCAGGCGGTGGACGGTGCGCGCGAATGGGGGCTTGCGCTGACCGCCCGGCAGTATCTGGTCTGTCAGATGGCATGTGGCGCGGACGGCGCAGTGCGCCGACAGATCCGTGCCCTGACCGAGCACCTGTTTGAAGCGCAGGCAGATGTGATCTGGTTTTTTGAAGGCAGCGACCGGCTGGTATGGCTGCTGCTGGGCGATGACGCGGACAGCGTGCGGGAACGCGCTTACACCGTGGCGCAAAACCTGCGCCATGAGCTGCGCCGGGTGCTGGAAATTGACCGCTGCATCGGCATCGGCGGCAGCACCGACCGTTTGAGCGGTTTGGCGCAGTCCTACCGGCAGGCGCAGCAGGCGGCGGAACAGATCCGCGAGCTTTCCGGCGGCATCGCCGGCTACGGTGATCTGGCTGCGGCCGGCAGCGAGGGAAAACGCTTTGATTTCCGGGTTAACACACCGCTGGAGGAAAAATTGCGCCACGCACGGCAGGAGGATATCCCCGCGCTGCTGGATGCATATTTTGGCGGCGTGGCGGAGGATGATATCCAAAGCGTGCTGTACCGCTATTATCTGCTGATGGATCTGGTCGTCACTGCGGTGCGGATGGACGGCGGCGATGCCGACTGGGCACCCGACCCGCAGCAGGTGCTGCGCGCGGCAGGCGATCCTTCGGGCACATTGGCCTGCGCTGCCGAAACACTCGGGCGTGTAGTCGGCCGGCAGGCCGTGAGCGGTAAGGTTCGGTATGCGGCGGAGATCAGCCGTGCACAGGCGTATATCGCCGCACATTACGGTGAATCTGATTTGTCACTGCATGCAGTGGCGGCAGAGGTGGGCTTCAGCCCCAACCATTTTTCCACCGTGTTTTCGCAGGAGACCGGCGAGACCTTTGTCGAATATCTGACCCGGGTGCGTATCGATGCCGCCCGGGAAAAGCTGTGCAGCGGACAGGATCGGATGAGTGATATCGCCTTTGATGTGGGTTATCACGATCCGAACTACTTCAGTTATATCTTCAAAAAACGCACCGGTCTGTCCCCGCGGGATTACCGCGCCGCGTATCGGGAAAAATAGCAAAAAAATATCGTAAAAAAATCAAGAACAGAAAAAACTGCGGACAGTCGGAAATATTTCTCATAAGCTGTTGGGTAGAAGCACAAAGGGGGTGCAGGTATAATGAAAAGGAAAGGAGGGCAATGCCTTTTCAGCCCAAATCGGAATGATTGGATCAAAAAAATCCTTGCCGCTGCGGCCGTGCTGGCCGCGCTGCTGCTATGCAGCTGCACCTCGGTGCCGACAGAGCCGAACCGCGTGGGAACCGCTTCGACGTCGGCCGGAC
Source organism: Agathobaculum desmolans ATCC 43058 (assembly GCF_000701665.1). GTDB lineage: Bacteria > Bacillota > Clostridia > Oscillospirales > Butyricicoccaceae > Agathobaculum > Agathobaculum desmolans. Next base: position 30,707 of record NZ_JNJN01000029.1, read on the forward strand.
AGCAGCAGCCCGCACCGTCCCAGCCGTCCGGCAGCCTGACGATTTACAGCGCGCTGCCGGAAGAGGAGCTGCCGGTTTACCTGCATGCCTTCACCAAGGATACCGGCATACCGGTATCCTGCGAGCGCCTGTCTGCCGGTGAAATGATGCGCCGCGCGGAGCAAGAGCGCGATGACCCGCAGGTTTCCGTGCTGCTCGGCGGCACATCGGAATATTACGAGAATGCCGCGCAGCGCGGCCTGATCGAGCCGTACCAGAGCGAAGAGCTGCACAATGTGCCCGAGGCATACTGCGATCCCGCAGGCTATTGGAACCCGATCTATATCGGTGTGATCGGCTTTGCCTGCGATCAAGTGTGGTTTGAACGCACCGGTACGCCTTATCCCCATAGCTGGGAGGATCTGCTCGATCCCGCGCTCGAAGGGCGGATCGTTATGGCGTCCCCGCAAAGCTCCGGAACTTCCTATACGGTTCTGGCGGCGCTGATGCACAAATGGGGCGGGCAGACGGCATGGACGTATTTCGAAGCGCTTGACCGCAGCGTTGCCTTTTACACGACCACCGGTCTGGGTCCGGTACGCGCGGTGGAACGCGGCGAGGCCGCGGTGGGGATCGTGTTTTCGCATGACGGACGACGCAGCTCGCTGGACGGCTATCCTGTGGAACTGCAATATCCGGCAGACGGCACCGCAGCCGAAATCGGCGCCTGCGCGCTGGTGCGCGGCGGTCCGCCCGAGGAACAGGAAAACGCCCGCCGCTTTGTCGACTGGTTCCTGTCCCGTCGGGGGCAGGAATGCTTTATCGAAGCCAAAAGCTGCCGCCTGCCGGTCAACACCGCAGCGCGTACGGTCGACGGTCTTCCTGCACTCGGCACACTTGATCTGATCGAACCGGACTCCTCCCGGGCCGACATTGTCCCCCAAACACTCAGCCAGCAGTTTTGCGACCGCTTCAAACGGGCACAGTCCCCCGAACGGGACTGACCGGCGGCTGCGGCTGCATGAGGGAAAGAGGAGAGATATCATGAAAAAGAATGCTTTGCGGCCCAAACGGCTTTGCAGCCTGCTTCTCACACTGGTGATGCTGCTGTCCCTGCTGCCGGTACAGGCACTCGCGGTCAATGAAGAGAACGGACCGTCTTCTTTTTTGGCAGGCCCCTATCTGCTGACCCCCAAAACGGACGGTATCGTCGTTGCCTGGGAGCTGGATCAGCCGATGAAATCCACTTTGTCCTACGGCCTGTCCGCTGATGCGATGCAGGAGACCGAGGTGCGGGTGGAAGAAGGCGAAGCCTTTCAAGGCAAGCCGATGTATCTGTACCGCGCCCGTCTGACCGGCCTTGCCGAAAACACCAAGTATGTTTACAAGGTCACGGCGGAAAACGGACAGACAGTGGAAGGCTCGTTCCGCACCCTGCCGGCCGACCCGCAGGAGCTGCGCTTCGCAGTTGTCAGCGACAGCCACCGCTTTGAAACCGCCTCGCAGGTGTCGGATGCGATCCGCACATTCGATCCGCATTTTATCCTGCACACCGGCGATATGGTAGAGGGCACCGGCAGTCAGAAGGATCAGTTTGCCTACTGGTTCCGCAATGCGGGTGATTTCCTGCATCATGTGCCGGTCATCTACAACAGCGGCAACCACGACTACGGCGTGTATTTTGACGAATACGTTTCCAAGATCCAGAAGGAGCAGTATCACGCCAACGAAAGCGGCAGCAACATTTCCTTCAACGTAGGCGGCGTGCACATTACGATGATGGACAGCAACCCGTGGGCACTGTTCGAGCTGAATTCCGCCTCGGGCGGGCAGGTGGATGCCGCGACCCGCAAGCTGGTGGATGACTCGCTGGCATGGCTCAAGGCCGATCTGGCTTCTTCGGAAGCCAAAAATGCGGACTTCCGCGTGCTGACCATGCACCACCCCTATGAGGATGATCTGACCCGCAAATATATCCCCGCGATCGCAGAGGCAGGCAATGTCAACATCATGTTCGCCGGCCATACCCATGTGTATTCGCGCGGTGTATCCGCCGACCCGGCTCGCGGTGCGCGCACGCTGTATGTAACGCAGGGTGATGCCCGCATTGGCGACAGCAAGATCGATAAGGGCGGTGACAACAAGCGCCCGAACGAGAACTTTGCCGAGATCCTTGCTACCGGCAAGGGCGATATGCTGCAGTGCACCGTCAAGGACGGCCTGCTGACCTGCGCAAACGTCGGCCTGAAGAGCGACGCAGAGCAGGTGATCGACGCGGTGACCATCGCCAGCGGCGAGCCGTCATTGCAGTTTGACAACATCAAGATCACGCCGGATACCGTGCTGTCCAGCGGTGCGGTTACGGTATCCGCTAAGGTAACCAACACCGGCAAGGGGCTGGCGGCAGCGGCGTTCCGCATCATGGATAACGGCAAGGAACGCTGGATCTATCAATTCGGTAATCCGGGCACCAGCCGCGTCGTTGCGCTCGATCCGGGCGAATCGCTCGAACTGTCCGGCACGCTCGAGCTGGTCGAGCTGGGCAAGCACACCCTGCAGATGGCGGGCTTCACCAAAACCGTAGAAGTCGGCTTCCGCAAGGCATCCTATCAGTATAGTAATCTGCGCGTCAAGCTGGGTGAAGGCGCGGTCAGCGACCTGACCAGCGACCGCCTGCTGGTCAAGGCCGATGTCAAGAATATCGGCAACGAAGCCGGCACAGCCTCCGTCCCGTTCGTATTGAACGGCAGAACCATGGGAACACAGCAGGTACAGCTCGCCGCCGGCGAGACCAAAACCGTGGAATTCACACATACCTTCCAACAGGGCGGCGAATATGAAGTGACGATCGGCGATGCGTCTGCGCAGAAGGTTTCGATCCTTGGCGCGATGCAGGGCGTTCCGGTGGTCAAGGATCAGTCCGGCAAGGGCAACGACGGCCTGATCCGCGGCAACCCGACGCTGGTCAAATATGACGGCGGCTACGGTCTGTCGCTGGACGGCGTGGACGATTACGTAGAGATCCCCGACCGTCAGAACTACACGATCGACAACGGCATGACCGGCATGGTATGGGCCAATGTGGATCGTCTGGCTAAGGAAGGTGAATGGGATCACAATCCGCTGCTGGTCAAGGGCGCTTCCATCAGCTACGGCACCAATTACCTATACCGCATGGCGGTACGCCAGACCGGTATGGTGACCTACGGCGTTGGGTTTGACAATGACAACGGCGAATATTTCTGGAATGATGACGATGCTATCCCCGGCGCGGGTGTGCAGCTTGGCAAGTGGGTGCAGTACACGGGCGGTTTTGACCGCGCAACCGGCGGCACCAGCTGGGAAAACACCAAGCAGTCGGGCGCGATCGACCCGCCGGACTTTGATTCTGAAATCAAAAACTGGCCGGGTTCCTCGATGTATGCCGGCTTCTCTTTCCACCGTCATCTGCTGTCCGACCGCAACCGCGGCAAAACGCATACGATGCTGACCGGCGACCTCGGCCAGATCCGCTTCTACACGGCAAAGCTGACCGAAAAGGAAAACGCAGCGATTTACGCAGCACCGCAGTCCAAGGGACCGCAGGCGGACAAAATGGTGGTCTGGCTGGACTTTGATCCCAAGCATATTGTGACCGACGGCAAGCACACCACCGAGTGGCGCGCTTCCGAAGGTGCGCTCAAGAGCCTTGCGTACGAGGTCTCCCTCCCCGGCGCGGCTTCCGCCAAGGTCACGGTGGAAAGCTCGGCAGACGGCAAAACCGTTCAGAACCGTGTTTCCGCTGATCTGAAGAACGGCACGGGCACGATCGATCTTTCCAAGCTGGGTGAAGCGGGGTATGTCCGCGTTGTGACCGATCTGCACGCCTCGGTGACAGAACAGGCAACCGATATTCCGGTGATCCGCTCTTATACCGTGCGCGCCGGTCAGGAGCAGGTATGGGCTACGCTGGCAGCTTGGAACAAGGGCACATTTGAAGGCGCCGCCGGTTACGAGCCGAAGGATTTCCTGACGGATTATTCCGCTGATTTTGATGATTATTCCGGCAAGGCCGATGCAACGGCCGAAGTGGATGGCGAAGCCGGTCCGGTAATCGGCGCAGATGTGCCGGAGAACCACTGGGCCTATCAGACCATCCGTACACTGATCGACCGCGGCATCATCAGCGGCGATGAAAACGGCAATGTACGCCCGAACGACACGATCACCCGCGAAGAAGTAGCCAAGCTGCTGCTGGGCACCATGGATATTCCGGTAACAGAAGAGGGCACGATCGCCGCAGGCGACCGCTCCTCGGTTTGGGCCAAGGATATTCTGGCAACTGCCCGCAAACAGGGCATTATGGAGGGTGACGAACACGGACGGATGCACGGACGGGACACTGCCAGCCGTGCACAGGTTGTCACTATGGTTGCGCGTGCAGCCAAGATCCAGAGCGAGGACTTCAGCGTGCTCGACCGCTTCGGTGATGCGGCCACGATCCCCGCATATGCCAAGCCTGGCGCCGCAGGCATGATCGAAAAGGACATGCTGAGCGGCTATGAGGACGGTAAGCTGCACCTCGAGCGGACGATCCGCCGTGCGGAAGCCTTTACGCTGCTGGCGGGGCTGCTCGGTTAAACAGCATATCAGGCATGCCACAGCCTGCTGCACGCAGGCATGGAATTCTCTCTGCTGCCTGATCACACGCCCCCTGTGGGAACCGCAGTACATGCGGTTCCCACAGGGGGCGCTTTTATGGGTGGGCGGCAGCAGTGCATATCGCGGCGCGCGATATTGCAATTCACGAAAAAAGGTTCCCTGTCGGGAACCTTTAGTATATCGAAAGTAAGCGTCAAATAGGACGGCGAATTGAAAGTGGACGCAGAGTGTGCCAGAATATGAGAGGAACTCACCGAGACTCACAGTGAGTCTCGGTGAGT
>NZ_JNJN01000030.1 GCF_000701665.1 Agathobaculum desmolans ATCC 43058
CAGTTAATAGCGAAAACGTAACCTGCCGCCCATCCGGAAAATGCTCAAACCGTTGCAAAAAATATGCCGGATTACTTGCATCTCTGGACGATGCGCTCACGCCCTCTTTGCCAACCGTAATAATCCCCTCAGCAACCCACCTGTCGATGCAATATGACCAAGAGCCACTATACTCTGACGCCGCACGCTGATTAACCGGATTGCCAAAATACCAGTTATCCAGCAAATTAGGATTGGTGATCTCGGATAGCCGGGTGTGGATCGTCGTCTCGTCGCTTCCAGTGACCTTGATATCCTCCCCGGTCAGCGTCACGTCCGCACTGAGCGGCTTGTTGTTGATCTTGCGGGTTTGGGGAACAAATAGTTTTGCCAGCACAGCCTTGACCGTACTCCACAACACACGCTTTGTTTTGCCTCCATCTGCGCTATCCACCACCGCTATGCAATCCGCATCTGCAAGGGAAGCCTTTTGCGATGCGTCTTTTATCAATCCCTCTTTAGTTGCAACTGCGGTTGCAATGGCTGCATTCATTTCCTCCAATGTGACAGACGCAGAAGTATCAATATTCACTGTCCATTTACCTGTATTGGAGGTACTAATCAGCGCATAAAAGGTATATACAAAATCCGGAGACTCTGCTGCACTCGGAATAGGAATGCCCTTCTCATGTTGAAATAAGGCGATCATGGTGGTTGAGCCACCGGTAATACTTGCCCATACGCCGTATTGATTCAGCGTGTAAGCTGCCTGAGGTGCCGTGATGCGGATTTTCAAGCGAATACCCTTACTGACACGTTCAGCACCAATGATACTGGCAACTTGTTTTTGATTAACAAGTGCCGTCTGTGCAAGCATCCCAACCGTTTCTACAGTCCCCTGTCCGGCTGCTGCACTATCGAAATGAAGCGTTTTTTCGTTTATCCATTCCAATAGAACATTGTTGCCAGCGTTTGTGATAACGCCAGTCCAATTTGCCATTATTGTTTCACCTCCGATTTAATACTGCACAGCCACAGAACTGTCGATTATCTCACAGCCGAGGTAGGATGCTCCAACATACTGAACAGCCGTTCCACCAGCATCATAATACTCTATCTCATCCAGAACCGATCGCAGGTTTTTGTAATACTCAACACGATCGAGCACACGTTGATGCTTGTTCGGGTCGATTCCCTCAAAAGTCGAGTCAATCAACAATCGGAAATGATATGGTTCGCCGCCGTATTCAAACCACTCTCTTACCTGTGTTTCCGGATAAATTGCTGATATCGCAGTTTCAACAGCAGCTTTGGTGCCAAGCATGCGATGGACACGCCAGCTGTCCTTTAGTGTTTTTCGCTTCTCCTCCAGCGTGTAATCCCCATCCCACCAGTCTACCTTGAAGTCGTAGGCCAGCATATCCAGCAGTTCCTCAGATAGATCGTCAATACGAGAATAGATCATCAATTGTCGTATTTCTTCTGGTCTCGCTGCCAATACATCAGCAATCGACGAAGCCAGGGCCACCATTTTTTTATCATTACGAAAAACTTCCGGAAGGGTTCTGAGTAGGTTTTCGGCCGTTAATCCATATACACTATTCATCCTCATGCCCTCCGTTTGTTGCCGTAATATCACCAATCATGGCTACTTGCGGTGCAGTGTTATCACTGCCGTCGTTGAGTACAGTAAAAGCAGGAGAAGTCAAAACTACCCGTTTAATACCCGTTTGCATTAACAAACCGATCAAATAGGATGGATTGATGTCTCTGCCCAGCTTAGCGCATTGCCAAGACACAAACTGATCCACGGCCGCGTTCACAGCAGCTTCAATTTCAGCCGAACCGACAGCAGCATCACTTGGAATAAAATATGTAAAAGAAATGTTGTACTCCACTGCCTGAGGGTCTTTGACTGCCACATCATCTGTCAGCGGACGCACCGTATCTGCACTGCACGCAGCAAGAACCGCATTCTTAGTTTCTGTCTGAGCGATGCTTCCGTCGTCCATCAGAACATACAGGTCCACCTTTCCGGCGCTGGGACGATTAGCAACCACATCTGCAATCTCAGTAGATACCTGTTTTGCAATATAGATATAACCGCCTTTCGGCCCTGCGGTCGAGTACGCATCCTGACTTGCTCGCATCAGCCCATAATATTCATCGTCGGTCGCGGCATCAGCTCCATCGTCACTGGCGGTCGTATTTTCACAGTGATCATAGTAATTGAACAGATCGATGATGGTATTGATCTGGCCTGCCGAATAGTCATTACCGACTACACCCGCAGTTTGACATTGGATTTGCACATCTGCATAAGTACTACCGATGGACACATAGACATCTTCCACGGTCTCCCACACAAGCGTATTGCTCGCATCGGTTACTCGTGTTCCAATAGGAATCAGGATAGCGGTTTCCTGCGCTTCGGAGATATAGAACCGCTCAGTACAGACAGCGGGCTGTGCCGCCGGCCGCTGCGATGCATAGAATAATTCTCCCAATGCATCAAGGTTTTCGCCCTCTGCTCTGCTGGGAATATTCTGATTTCCTGTGTAGTTGTTGATAATCCGCTCTTGAATGATAATGTCGGCCACCCATTGAATGAATAGCTTCTCAGGGCTGGCTGGCTGCACACTTGTTCCAGTGATCCGCTCATATCCAGCAACCAGAGAGGAAACCAGCGCCCCAGTATCTGTGCTGACAAATTGGTACTGCGTATTCCTACTCATTGATTTCCACCTCCACAGTTGGAATCAACTTACCGGGCGTGCTCGCATCTTCTGAAAAGGTTATCCCGATAAACTCCGCTCTTGGCTCAAACTCCTCTATGGCTTCCTTGACTTCTGCTACGAGCAAAGTCCGCGCTACCGGTATCGGTTTATCAAGGAAGCGCATCGGCAAACCGAATTCCCTGTACAAAGGTACAGTTCCCTGCCGTGTAGACAGAATAATCGCGATATTTTGCAGCACAGACTGCACTGTATTCGTTTCATTCAGTGCAATCGCCCCTATATCTGCGGCAGTGACTTTGTATGTCATAATTGTCACCCATTCTTTAAATACTCTTGCAAATTAAGCGATACGGTGGCAACCGTTACATTTCCATTGATGTCGAAATGGTTTACTTTTGTTTTGTGATCTGTAATATTCCAGCGATACTTTCCATACCCTTTTTCCCCAATTGTCAGCGGTACAGGCGTTCCCTCACGTTCATACTTCCATATCTTCACCAGTTCAGCTTGCGGATCGACTCCGAATTGCCGGAAAAGCGTAATATCAAAAGATATATTGTCCGGATCTATGCCAGTAAACTCAGTGAGCGCATTTTGCAAATGACGCTGATGCGTACCATATCTTGCTTTGCCCGACCACTGCATATTGTCAAGCGTTTCTACTGTTTCGGATGATACGCTGAAGATGATTTCACCTAAACAGCCAATAATAGCCATCTAAATTCCTCCCAGCACAAAACCGTCCCCATTCGAGATCGGCAAATAAAGGACAAGTACATCCTCATTAACTCTTGGCATCCAGCTTGCAGTTGTTGATCCGGTATGATTATGGTTTGGAAATATGCTTGCACTGCCGCCGCCCGTGTAGGTATCGGTTATGTTATGCGTATGCTGTGCATCGGGTACTATGTCCAATGCACCACCTATATGCTGCAAAACTTTAAGCCATCCGGAACTTTCCCCACTTTGCTTGAAAATAACGCGAACAGCATGCTTAGAACTGTCCACAACGCTTACCGTCCCGATTTGCACCATACGAGAAATAATTTGTTCTGCATCCATCAATATCCCTCCAATACACAGCGCATTGAAACCTGTGTTGTATAGCCGGAATGGTTCAAAGTATGTTTGGATTGTTTGATAATGTATTTTCCATCAAAGGATCCCCATCCGATCAGCACGGCAGTTACTCCTGCGATTTTGTCTGGATCGCCCGGAAAGGTAAACGTCGCAGTCTTGGAATATTTATTATGCAGACGCAGTCGCTTTTCAGCGAGAGCCTGTGCCTCGGCAATACTTGATACTGCCGCTGTTACCTCCAACTGCTGGTTGTCGTCCGAATCCTCTTTATAGTCCTCGACGTATGCGATACCCTCAATCACCGATCCGGTATTGGGGTTGGCATACCGGACACGGCAGCTCGTATATTCGCTATCGGCCTTTCCAACCGACAAATCGTATTTCGTATAACTGCCATCTCCACGCTTCACCGTAAAGGATGGATTCTTCTTCTCATACTCTACCTGATCGAAAAGTACTACGATATTATTTGTGATCTTGAGTGATATGCCCGCGTCATGACAAAGCTGCGACAAGAAACCTATATCACTTGTCTGGAACTGCTCTACACGCTCATAATATGGATCGTTTGCAGATTCATACAAACAGGCCATGCCATTTTCGGCAGCCATTCCACGTGCAATACCAGATAATTTATACGATTCCCAAGCCTTTGTTTTCTTTGTTTGCCGTATTTGTGCATTGAATGGAAGAGATGTCGCCTTGATAGTAATAGTGGCTGGCGAGCCGGACGCTTTCACGGTATCCAGTTCAAACTGTCCGCAGTCCAATACCTTGTCCACTCCATCACCATTCCAATTTTCCCTTACATAAACCGCGGATATTTTTAGCGCACTCGTAACAGCACTTCCAGATCCAGAGCTATCTTTGCCGCCCTGTTTTATGTAGCTGGCACTTACATAAGCAGTTTTTCCGCTGTAGCTGATAGTTGCCCATCCATTTTCAACATCTGATACGGTTATGCTGGATCCGTAGGCCAATGCGCCCAATATGCTATATGACGTTCCCGGACCAGACCGCACATTCAGGCCGCTATTGGCTGTAACCGAATATGTTCCTCCAGCAGTGTTCCCTGTCGTTGAGGTTGTTGAAGCCGCCGCATCCATGGCATCATTCAGCCACTTTTCCAACCATATATTATCTCGATCCTGCAATTTGATTTGCAAATCGTCTGCCTCGTCCTCTTCGTTATCCGTATAAGTCAGGGATAACAGATATGGCAATATTGATCTACTAATATCCGTGCCATCAAATACGACTTCTGCCGTAGTACGACGGGACTGATCTTTGCTGCTCACCCTACCACCTGCTTCCATGGTGGTAGGTATTCAGATACCGGTATTACAATATCAGGGATAATCAACTCAATTCCCGCAGGGAAAATATAATAGGCGTGGTATTTCAGATTGGCATTTATGAGTTGATCCATATAATCTACGCTGCCCATCTGTCGAAAAGCAATGCTGTCCCACATATCGCCTTGGACAGTAGTATAGGTTTTCATACGTAGGACCTCCTCGCAGCATCAACTCCGGCTTCTTCCAAAACTTGCAGGATAAAATCACGCATTTCTTCATCGTGAGAATACAAAATGGATTCGAGTTTAGCCGTATCTGTTACATTTCCAAAACTATATTGTGGTGCAAAATTGACAAGTATCGTCTCACCGCCGCTACTCTCCGCATTCAGCGGACTACTTTGCGCAGACATCATATAACCCATAGCATGTGGTACAGACGCCATAAGCTGACTTTCTGCTGGCGACAGACTACTTTTAAGAGCTGCTGTTTCCGATGCTGTAAGGACTTGTTCACCACCATTGAAATACACTAGTTCCGGTCCATTTTCACCAACCATGGCAAAACCTTCTTCTGCTGAGCGTGTGCCTACAGCATAACCTCTGATTTCACCACCGCCAACACTAACAGATAGTGCGTTTTTTGCAGCATTGGCTACACGCGCATAGGCCGCTTGAACTTGCGGCAGCATACTGTTCGCTGCACTGATAAAACCTTGCAGCGTAGCTTCGCCACTTTTCCTGGCCTCTGCACTCAAATTCATATCAGCGACTGCTTTTGCAAAATCCTGCTGCATCTGATTTACGCTATTGGTAAAATTGGTTTGCAAATCCGCCATGCTATCAGCAGTAGTCTTCTGTTCTGCCTGAAGAGTCTGCCAATTGGAAACCATCTGTTGCAGTTGGCTGTCAGTTGCGCCTGCCATACCAGCGATTGCACTTACGCTTTCCTCACTTCCATCTGCAAAGCTGTCGATCATGGTGCTTAAGCCCTCAATATCTACAGCTCTATCGCGCAGAGAGAGAAGGTTTTCATTATAGTCTTGCCAATATGTGATCTGGCTCTGCAAAGCCGAATTTATAGAATCTGCGCTTGTTGCAACAGGAATGGAAACTTGATCCCACAATTCGTACTGCCCTGATATACTTTCATAAGCTGCATTATATGCCGCAGTATAGGCATCAGCTAAAGCGCTCATTTGAGAAGAAACGCCAGAAACTGCGCTTTGAAGATCCTGCATCTGCGCTACATCTTCAGCAGTGACATCAGCGTTTCCTTCGGTAGCAGCAGTCAAATCGTTGATTGCCTGCTCTGCAGACTCAAGCTCCTGCTCTGCAGATTCCGTCGCTTCCTGACCATCTGCAATGGCCTGTGAATAAGCATCTACCGAATTCTGTGCCAGTAAAACTTCATCCTGAAGCCCCGGCAAAGAAGCAGTTAATTCATCAATTTCCTGCTGATATGCACTTGTTTTTTCAGCGGCTTCGGCGCTTCCTGCGCCGTACTCACTTTCGGCCTCTGCGCATAAACCATAAAGTTCGTTAATACGGTTAATAGCATCTGCTTGTTTTTGCTGTGCTGCTTCAAGTGCATATTCAGCCTGCGTGAGCTTTACATTATTGGCGGCTGTTTCGACCAACACATCCTTGTACTGCTCCATCAAGGTATTTTTATACTCCTGATAAGCTTGCTGTTTGGCATTCTGTTTCCATGCTTCGGTGTTTGCACGCAGTGCATCCGTACCGCCATCAATAGCGCCGGTCTGCACATCAATCAGGCCGGACAATTCCGGAACAACCTCACATAGCAACGATAGAGTATTTCGATATCTCTGCTGCTCATCAGCGGAAAGGCTGGCGTAATCACCCATTTCTTCAAGTTTGGTGATATAGGTATCTGCTACCTCAGCAGCGGCAAGTGTTTCAGCAGTGGAATCCTCCAGCGTCGCTTTCGCATCTCCCAGCGCATCATCCATACCTCGAGCAGCCTCTGTGAGTTCCTCAACCGACGGTATCGCATCATTCTCTGCAGCTGTAGCTAACGCTGCAATTACTGTGACGGCACCGCCAATCGCTGCCGTCACACCAAAAATTGTGCCAAGAGATACGCTCGAAACAGCAGCAAATGCTTGCTGTGCAACAGTTGCCAGTTTGACCACCGTTGTATACCCTATGACGCCGACCGTTGCCACACCCATAACACCAGCAAACGCCGTAACACCGTTTACAAGCTCTGGATTCATCTCCACAAACTCTGTGACGTTTTTCAGCACTTTTGTACCGATAGAAAATGATTTTTGCAGCGCAGGATTATATGCATCACCTATCGCAACTTCCAAATTGTTATAGGCGTTCTGCATCATAGTGAGTTGGCTTTGCGTGGTAGCGTATCTTTTGGAAGCCTCATTCGTCAGCGCAGTATTTTCTGCCCACGCCTGATTGGAGATATCGACCGCAGATCCCATCTTGTCGGCCGCCAACGCAAGACTTTGCAACATATTGGACTGGCGAATACCCGACAAACCCAATTCATCCAGTGTGAGTACCGCGCTTTCTCCTTGAGACTCTAACTGCCCCAGTCCAGAAATAAAACTGGTAAGTGCGCCGATAGCATTGGTTTCCCAAGCATCCGAAAATTCATCTGCTGTCATTCCAGCAATACGCGCAAATTCGCCCAAGATTTCGCCGCCATTGGCTACTGCAGACTCGATGGCGCTCAGCGTCTGCGTCATGGCTGTGCCGCCCGCCTCTGCTTCGATGCCCACAGAGGACATAGCAGCTGACAGCGCCATAATATCCGCCTCAGTAAGGCCTGCAAGAGTGCCGGCGGATGCAAGACGCGTGGCCATCGCAGTAATCTCCGATTCAGTAGTTGCAAATTTATTGCCCAAATCAACGATAACGGAGCCGAGCCGCCCATAGTTATCTGCTGAAGTCCCTGTGATGTTCGCAAACCGCGCCAGCGCCGTTGCTGCTTCATCGGCACTCATATTGGTTGATGTACCAAGCATCGCCATGATCTCAGTGAAATCCAGCAGAGAATTCTTCTGAATGCCGAGCTGACCGGCCGATTCCGCAATCGCGGCCAGTTCCTCAGCTGTGGCTGGCATTTCCGTGGACATATCTTTCAATGCGTCCGACATATCCGCCAGTTCTGTATCGGTAAGATCGGTGGTCTTTACGACACCAGTTATCGCGCTTTCGAAATCCATCGAAGCTTGCGCACAGTCAGCCAACCCACGGTATATCTCTTTAAGCGCAGTCGCAATTCCAGCGGCAACAATGGCCTCATGAACTGCATTAAATGCCTCGCCTGCTCGAACACCAAACGTCTGTGCGACATCAGCGACTTGGTCCTGCCTGCTTCTAAGAGTGTTCAGCCTATCAGCCAAAGTTGCAGAAGTCTGGGAAAGGTTATCAGTATCTACCCCCGCTTCCTGCAATGCATTCCCCATTTCGTCAAGCTTTTGGGTCTGCTTGTCCAGAGATGCAGAGGTACGGTCGATTTGCAACTGTTTGGAAATCAGTTTGTTTTCCAAGGCTGACGAAAATCCCTCAGTTTCAGCGATTTCACGCTGGATATTGTCATATTGCTGTTGCAATGCAGACAGTTTGCGTTCCGTCGCACTGATTGCGCTTTGCTGTTTCTGGTATGCAGCAATATCCGATTGAACACTGGACAGCGATTTTATCTCTTTTGCAAGCGAAGATAATTCCTGCTGCGCCGATCTAAACGTCTTGCTGTAGCTGCTACCCAGATTTGCGTCGAGCTGGAATTGCATCTCATAATTTTTTCGCCCTGCCATTTACCAGCCCTCCCCTTTCCGGATTGCTATTCCGGTTTTCTTCAACAATTCTGTTGTTCTCGCGAATCCACTTTTGCAGCTCTTGTAACGGCATTTCGAGCCAAAACGATACCGGTGTATGGTTGTTACGTGCCATGATCAAACATTGCCGTCTAATCCATCCACCGAAATCGTCATTTACAGCTCCGCACCTGTTAAAAAATTTCGAGCTGCGCTCCTGATCCGGTTGTAGTCAGAAAGCGGGATCGCTTTCAGAACATCAAAACCAATACGGGTAGTGCAAGCACGCGCAGCCATTCTCATTAAATATTCGCCGGACAGACTAGGGATGATTACCGGTCTCCCCGTTATCTGGATCTCATTTTCAATGGCCGCGCCATCACTGCCGGTCAAACGTCCAAAGTCGAAGCAAAGCTCTTCGTATGTCTTTCCCTCATACGAAAACGGGGCTTTGAATTTATGTGTATAGACATCACGCGAATTCTCTACAACGTCCACTGACTGACCGCCTTCCGACTCTTGTTCGACGACCGCCATGTTCTCAGATGCAATAACCATATTTTTCTCAGTACTCATAATCGTTCTCCTTTGAAAAATTGCGCCCGAGCATAATGCCCGAGCGCAATTCAATTTTACTTGTCCAACTTACTTACCAAGTGCTTTGCGAATATCAGCCCAGTAGTCAACACCATTAACATTGAAAATCTGATTGAACGGGTCAATTTCCCAAAGGATGTCCCCATCTTTGTACGCAGCATAATAGTACACGCTGTATTCACCCGAGGCATCAGATGCAGAAGCCGGTGCAATGGTTCCAGGTGCAACCTTCTTCGGAACAACGGTTAACACGTATTTATCTGCGCTGATTTCCTTATCTACAGTAGTCGTATTCCAATACTGCTCAGCTACGCGCAACTCAAGTTGATGCTTTTTCGGTGAAGCAAGTGTAACAGCTGCATCAGTTACACTGAGGAACGATATCTTTAGTGTCATCGCGTCGATCATACCCGCCAGCGGCGTTTCCACTGTGCCGCCAACGCCTGCGCCAGTGATCGAAGCAGTCAGGAAGTTAATCTCAGGAAGTGTCACGTTGGCAATACCAATCAGGTTGGCACTGTCCTCATAAACCTCAAAGTCAATATAAGCTTCAGGTCTTCTCATTATCTTGTCCCCCCTTTTACGATGCCAACGCACTTGCTACATAGCTTGCGTCATATTCGAGCACGAATTCGATTTCCTGTGCTGGAGATGGCGGTGTCATTGCGATGTGGAATTTTACGATACCAGCAATCAGGTTAGCCTGCGGGTTCTCATCCTCCAGCATTTCGACTCGAGCACCGAGCAGATAGCCAGAACCAACCAAACCGTTGAGCCAAATGTTAACGGTATCCATGATCGTATCGAGCAAACGCCGGTTCATCGGCTTGTCCACCTTAGACCAGCACGTCTGAATTACAGTGTTTCCCACCCAGTCGAACATGCGGGAAACGGGAATAAAGTAATTCTTGACATCGTTGTTGCTGGGATAGCAGGCAGTGTAGTTGCCCCATGCTACCCAGCCACCCATGAAGTTCAGGCCGGTCACGATGCCGTTGGCGTTGAGCATATTGGCCTGTGCGAGTGTCAGATTGACTTCTGTACCGTCCGCAAGGATCATCCGATCACACTGGAGACTCTTGTTCGACGGGCTTTCATAGGGACAACCGCCATTACCTGTATCAACCTGTGCCATCAGGCCTGCCATCTGGGTCGATGCATGGAATTTGTACTTATCCAGTCCAAACATTGGCCAACAGGGGATTTCGTTTTCATCCACAAAGTTACTATCACCTTTCTTAGTGATGGCTGCATCGTATGTAGTCGCACCCGACGAGCTGGAATCAATGTCAATCAGGGCTTTCGCGCGAAACAGTCCGTTAATCCCTGCAGCTTTGGTTGCCATTACCGCAGCAACAGTAGCCACTTGAGAATGTCCCGGAGCACAAATCAGATCTGGGACAACACCAAGTTTGGTCATACATAGTTCAATGCTCTCAAGACCCGTTGCAACTTCCGTATCGGTGACAGAAGCAGGGGTTGTCTTGCTGTAAGCAATATTCACTTCCTCAGCTGCATAACCTTTTCCATCACCCAGCAATTCAACTACCAGATTCTCACCATAGTAGTAGGTGCTGTAATCCGTATCCTTAACATAGGCATCTCCAGCTCCACCCGCTTCTTTGACTACGAGTGTTGCATCGTTAATTGCCTCAACTGGTAACAAAGCCTTGTGATCCGCCACGGCAATGTCCGCTGCCGCAACAGATTCTTTCATGCTGGTCGGATCAAGGATATTGCAGAAAATGACCGGTTGACAACCGAACAGTTTGAAATGCGAATACATAAACTCACAAAGGGGGTAGGATTCCCAGTCGTCCGAATACCCCAATTTTTCAACGGCCTCTCCCCAGCTGATAGCCATTACAGGAATTCCTGCCGGAGTCGGAGATCCCGCACTCTGTACCGGTGCGGCGCCGATAACGAACGGTACACCGGAAGTTGCCACAATAGGAGTGCTGACGCTGGTTTCCTGCTCGGAAACATATACGCCATGATTAGCCATCTTTTGTTCCTCCTTACATAGTGCCAGAAGCCAGCTTCATGTAATTTACATACAGCAGGTTTCCAGCCGTTTTCACTTTGATACGATCGGCCGCCAATGTCTCACCACTGACGACCAGCGATGCAATAAGCGGATAACTCTCCACAGCCTTTCCGATCTGCGCCAACGCATCATCCTTTGTACCGCGGTATACAGTTCCAGATTGAATCACACCGCGGATACCCGGACCGATGTAAACACAAAAACCGCCAGCTTGGCTATCGGTTTTCTTTGTACTCTTTTTTCTTCCAGAAGTTTGTACTGCTGCAGAAACAGGAACTTCAGGCATATCAGCCTGCATACTTTTATCAGTACTTTTCACAGACATTTCATTACCTCTCTTTCTACAGACGGCATGTCCCATGTACTTACCATTTCGCCAACGTAGTAAGGCGCAGATTCATTCGGATAAATCAGCGTTTCCAGTCCAGCTTCCAGATTAAGCTGATACTTTCCTCCAATGACCACTCTTTGCAGAAGATATATTCGCAGCCTTTCCATCAAATTGAGTAGCATAAGACCGCCTTCCTGCTCATCGTCATTGTATACACAAAAGATAGAGCGGACAGTAACAGTGCTGTCCGCCCGACTTCCTCTTTGCTGTGAATCTTTACCGGTGATGACCTGATGAATGATATACGGTGCTTTTTTCTTCGCAGCGCTGCTGTCTGACAATCTCATGAGATAAACATCGGCCGCGCGGTACTGCTGTTCCTCGATGGCACTCTGAACACGTACCGGCATAATAAGATTCTTGACAGCTTTATCCGTATCTTCTTTGAGTTGCTCCAGTAGTGTAATTCGGTTCACTTATAAATCACCATCCGTTTAATATTCGGATAATTTCATGGTCAAGGCGTTCCTCAAACTTTTCCATCGTTTCCTGCCCGAGCTTCGCACTTACTTCCTCGCTGCCCAGCATTTGCGGGACAGACGATCCCATGATTTCTCGTATTGCATCACCATCCGAAGCAGTTGCCCCGCCGGTTCTTTCGAATATTCCCGTATGCCCGCTACTCATTCGGGCAACAAACGTATTCGGAATGGTTACTGGAGACGTGCTTTTTAACTGATGGCCAGCAGCGGTAATTCCGGGATGCACAGTTTTCCACGCTCCCCCGATCATTACTTTTTCAAGGGAGCTCTGATCAAATGCTGGTCCGCTTGGCGATGCCCCAGCATACCGAAATAGTGGAATCTTGTTTCCATTGAAAATAATTAACGCCTGCACTCCCTGCTGAAAGGTATATCGTACCTTAACATTTTCTTCGCTACGGATATTGGATGTAGAAATAGCGTATCGCTGTTGGATAGCCCTAGCGGTATTAGAGCGCAGATAGGAAACAGCACGAGTCATAGCGTTTTTCAGTGCCATATCTGTACCGTTTTCAATACCAGCCAACAGCTTAGTTGCTCTGTCCAGACCATTTCCTACAGCCTGCACCTGTACAACGCTCATTCGCAAATCTCCTCCAGTTCAATCCGAAGCATCCCCATATTGCAAACAGACGATGCAATATAGAACTCTCTGAAAAAACCGCTGTTTCCATCACTAATTTTGATGCGCATCCCCTTTTCAGGCTGATTGCCTTCAAAATCAGAAACATTGCAATACAAAACAGAGGATACCAGATACAAGCCCTGTGCATGGTCAGACTGGAGCTGTCGCCTATTCTTCTCCTTGAGACCAGTCAGGACTACTTGAATGCCCGTATGTTCGGCACCATCATAGGTGACGCCATCATAAATGATGATCCGTCTCTCAGCAAACTCGTCAAGATTCAGAAAAACATTGTGGTTGTCGTTCTCCACCATGTCTTTGAAGCTCATTCTACTGGTGCCTCCGCTCCAAGTTCAGTCAGTGGCTCGTCCGTTTCGTTAAGCTCCAGTTCTACCGCCGCCAGCAGCTTGGCAATCTCACCCTTGTTCTTGCACTTGGAGACATCTACGCCGAAATCCTCGGCAAGATGCTCCATGTCGGCTCGGGTCATGGTCATCAGGCTATCTTCGGTAAAGTGTCCGTCCACGATGTCCAGCTCATCGGGGATGACAGCGCCGTCAGCGGCAGTCTCGTCCTTGCCCTTGTCCACGCCCAGGGTACCATCGCTCTGGCTCACAGAGAGCGTTGCAACAGGTTCAGCGTGGTGTTCCTCGGCGGCACTGAGGATGACGCCGACCTTGAGCTGCTCCAGTCGCATAGCCTCCTCGTCGGGGAGGTCAATCACATCACCGGCGTGCTTGGGATCCGGGCGCTTGGCACCCGGCTTGCGGTATCCGTAGATTCCGCTGGTGATCTTGACTTTCATCATATCCCGTTCCTCCCTCCTGGTCAGTCTCCGACCACATTGGCCGCATAGATCCACGGGGCCTTGCAGTGAGGCGCCGACAAGGGGCGAGCGCCCAAGCGCAGCTTGCGGGTGTCCTTGTCCTTATCAACGATGAACTTAGGCACACGCTGCATGGCGAAGCTCTCGTACTCGTCGTTGTCCTCAATCTGGTCGATGCGGCCGTACATCATGTGGCCGCAGTTGGGGGCGGTGACCATGGCAGAGGTGGCCGGGAACAGGCGGGTGACGCCGGACTTGTCCGCCACGGTTTCGCGCACGGAGAAGATGTCTAGGTCGGTGCCATCGAAGTTCAGGTTGCCGATCCACACCACGCCGGGGTAGCGCACCTGGGGAGCCAGGCGGCCATACTCGGCGCGCCGGTTGTCCAGCAGCTTCAGCGTGGCCTCGTCGCTCTGGATGAAGGCCGCCACATCGGTGCCCACGACTAGGTCGTTGGCAGGAAGGCCGCGGTCCAGCAGGTCATTCACCATCGCGGAGACATCGCCCCTCCAGTCGCCGCTGTCCCCATCCCACTTGTTGGCGACGGTGTACTTGGCGGGGTTGGTGCCGGAGGTGTCGTAGAAGAAGATGTCATAGGTCTCGCCCACGGTATCGTTGTCGATGTAGGCGACGATGGTGCAACCGTTGTTGATCATGGTCTGCACGGCCATCCATTCCTCCCGGCGCTGGATGCGGCGGTCCAGGTCGGTGAGGTCCTGCATCTGGAGGGCGCGGGCCCGCTCGGCGGGGGTGCTGCCGGCATACAGAGCCTCGCCGAAGCCCCGCTTCTGCAGGTCGTCCAGAGTCAGCAGGCGGGAGGGGGCGATGTAGGGGGGCTCGATCTCGTGGATCTCGTAGCCGCCGCGAGCCACGGGAATGTCACCGGCGCGACGCACCACGAAGGGAGCCATGGCCCGGTCGCGGTCGCGGTACTCCACCAGCACCTTGTTGGCGTTGAAAATGTCGGTCGCCGCGTTGGTCGGGAAATACCGATCACGAAAGAAACTCTGAACGGGGACGATCTCCTGGACCATGCCCGCCATGTAGTAGGTGTCAAAAATATTGAACGGCATACTCTTGTCCTCCTTCGGTTAATCCATGACCTGAGACAAATAAATACCCCGCTCACGCAGGGCATCCCGGTCGGCCTGGGTAATATCGTATTCCGCCTTGGCAATCAAGGCGTTCTCGTTAAAACATCCCATCACATAAACCGCCACATTGGCATCGGCATCGGTGCCAATCTCCTCGTCATCGCACAGAATGCAGTCCGGAGTCAGATCCTCAGGCGTTTCGCTGCCAAGCAGATACAACTTCCCGTCTGCCGCGGACTTTGCCAAGACTGTGCCGCGCGAATAAGTGGCGGCGGCGCCGGTGAGCTTGGCGATAACCCCAGATGCTACCTTCACAGGCGGGGTCATGCCGGCAATCAACTTGTCGTATTCCATAGAACCAATCTTTCCGTTGAGATGCTTCGCCATGTTACTTCTCCTCCTTCTTGTTCAGAGTCTTGGCATCAGCTCGACCCTTGGCCATACGCTGCTCAGGGGTCAGTTCACCGCCGACGGGCTCGCCGCCGACACTGGCCGCACCAACGCCCTGAGCTCCGGAGTCCTCGGTGTCGCTCATCATGGAGGCCAGGTAGCTCTTTCCGGTCTTGGCGGCCTTCTGCGCGGCGCGGTACGCCATCTCCTGCGCAGTGCAAGCGTCAGGACCGTACTTGGCCGCATGGATGGTCTCGGCGTCATACAGGGAGGCCAGGGCATCAATGTCCTGGATGCGCTTCCGCTCCACTTGGGCGGGGTCGGTCTCCGCAGTCTGGGTGACGGTCGGCTGGACGGGTACGGGATCGGTCGCAGCTGGGGTCTTCCCCGCCGCAGAAACGGCTGCCTTTGCCTCTGTCATCAGCTGCTCCGCGAGAGCCGGGTCCTCAGCCCGCAGCTCCTCAAGTTTTTTTGCCATAATGTTACCTTCCTTTCCCCCGGCAGCCTGTACCTGCCGGGGCATATTTGTCTTATCCGAGGACGAAACCTCGGGATTGACCGTGGGGATGTTGTCCGGGGCAAACATGCCCGGGGCAAGATGGAGCGCACGCCCGTGAACAAACAGGCAGCGCCCGTCTGCGCTGGCCGCGATTTCCAGTGGCTCTGCATTCTCCAGAAGTTCGTCGGCAAAGCCCTTCTCCATTGCCTCACTACCCGTCATGTATGTAGTGTCGGCCATCATGTGGGATAGAACCGTGTCGCTCATTCCAGTTTTGCGTTTGTAAATAGAGATTTGGGCCTTGTCCCATGCGTCATTCCTGGCGGCCAGCTCACGCATCTCGTCAGCATTATAGCCACCGAAAAGGAATGTCCAGCACTTATGGATCATCACCAAGCTGGAGGGGTTGACCTTCACTGTGTCACAGGCGCACATGATAAGGGAGCCGCCGGACATGGCCACGCCGTCCACGACACAGGTAAGCTTCGCCCCGCCCCGCGCCAACTCCCGGAGCCGGTTGTGGATGGTGATGGATACGCCAGCATCTCCGCCGTAGCTATTCATGCGGATGTTAATCTCTTTGCAGGAGACGATCTGATCCAAATCCTCCATGAAATCGGACAAGAGCACAAATTCTCCATCCACAGGGTTCCCGTACCAGTCGGTGGGGCGCTGCTCATAGATGTCACCGTACATGGTGATCTCGGCACTCTGGCCATCGGTTGTCGCCATAGCATAGACCGGTCGGCGAATATCCACCGCTGCAGTCCGCTCTTTCTTCGGGTATTTCATTCGTTTTCTCCTTCTCCGGCCTTCGGGTCAATGGGAACGGTAATGCGTCCACCGCCAGCCTCAGCCAGTCTCTGATTTTCGATTGCCAGCTGCTCAATGTTGCTCTCCCAGTCGCCACCGCCCATTTCCAGGGTGACCTGCTCGTGTGTCTTGAATCCATGCTCGGTCAGGATGACGGCGGCGTTGGCCTCCTTCAGCGGATCAAGCTGCCCCTGCACCGGCCCAATCCACCGTGCGCCACACCAAGCAGCTCGAATCATCGGATCCTCGAAGAAGCCCGGTGCCCGGATGCGTCCCCGGGCCACCGCCTCCGCCAACCAGACTTCATAGGTGGGCTGGCAGAAGTCAGCCACGAACCAGCTCCGGCGCATTTTGAACTCCTCCCAGGCCTCCAGAAGCGCGGCGCGAGAGGCTGAGTAACTGGCGTTAAACTCCTTCATCAGCACCTCGTATGGCTCGCCCAGAGCAGCCCCGGTCAATTGACAGAAGGTCTTGATAAATGCGTCGAAGCCGGTGGTGGGGATGTTCGGCGCGCCGAACTTGATGTCCTCGCCTTCGGCCAGATGCGCCACGGTCCCCGCCCCCATCTCGTATTCACTGGGGCTGGTGGACAGGTTGTTTTCCACCGGATTTGCGGAGGGCACTCCGGCGATATCACCAGCGCCGACTTCGCCCAGCGGGATCTCGCTCTGGTCAGTCTTGGTGATGATCCAAGCTGTGAAGAAGGATTGGATCAGGGCGGCCATGAGCGCCGATTCAGTGTATCGGCGAAGCTGTAGCAGCTGCTCAATGACCGGAGCCAGATAGGTCACGCCTCGGTACTGGTCCGGCCGCTCGCTGCCCATGATGTGCAGAATGTTCGGCAACCCTGTCCTGGAGCCGTAGGCCTCCACTCGCTTCCATTCGGTCGGGACGGTGGTCGTCTCCCATGGATATGTGTTGTGGACATAATAGGCCACCACCATTCCATTGGCGTCGACCTCCACGCCATCGAAGATACGGTTTCCGTTGTCCGGGTTCTTCCCGTCTGTAAGGTGCCCCACGGCGGTGCCGCCGCCGTAGGCAGCTGGCGTGCGTACCCGGTCGGCCTCGACCAGATGCACCCGGAGAGAGTAGGGGTTGACCGGTGTCTCCTTCATCCTCTGGAACAGCGGGAAGACATCTCCGCTCTGGAGCCAGGCGATCAGTGCCAGCTGCTGAAGGCCAGCAAAATTGTTCATACCGGTGGCGTCGCAGTTGGCTTTGCGGTCGCTCCACAGGCAGAACTCAGCCTCGGTGCGCCGTTGCCAGGCCTTGGCCGTCTCTGGGGAAAGACCGAGGATGTCTCGGTCGATGGTGCTTTTCAGCGTCAGCCCCACACCCACAACCTTCGTGCGGTTGGTGTTGATAGCAGATGTTGCCACCGGGGAGGACATGTAGAGCATCCGCCCCCGCTGCCGCAAGGTGTAGTTGTTCCAGTCAATGTCCTCTCGTGGCGACCCGCTGCGCGGCGTGAAAGCCTTAAGCGCCCGCTTGGTCAGGCTGGCGCCGGCCTCGCTGTATCCTTTGGCTTGTGGACGCGCCGTATCGGGCAGGAATAGCCCGGTTTTCTTATCGAGGTAAATGTCACACACCTCCTATGTGTTGCATAAAAAACGGGCTGCCCGGCGGCGAAAGAAGCAAACAAACTCCGCCGAGCTGCCCGTGGCAAAGCCCCTTCCGGGGCTTGTACCCATATCATTTTCGTGACCTCACGAAAAAGGTCACCACTCTCTTGGCACAACCGCAAAGGCTCGCCTTGGGCGTTGTCCTGCCAGCTGTGCGCTTAGTTCGTCAATGCGCTTCTCTGCGTCTGCAATCTCATCCTTCAGCGCGAGAAGGTCATATCTGGTCAACTGGCGGTCGTCAATGGTATAGCTTTTCACGCCGCCGCTCGCCAGAGCCATATATGCGGCACGCAGCTTCTCCACCGCCGAGCGCCAGAAGTTCAGTCGTATTTTCAAATCTTCCTTGTCCACCATAGTGGTCACCTACCATTCCTCGTAGTATGTATCCAGCCCGCCCTTAGCCTTGAGACTCCGTCTCTGTGGCTTCGGTACAGGCGTTGCAACGCCCGTTGGATCCGCCTTTCCCCTGAGTGCCTTTAGTCCCCTGTCTATTTCGTCCAGGTTGGCAGGCAGGGCCTTGAACGCGGCAAGGGCATAGTTGCGGCAGTCCAGAGCCTCGTTGCGCTCGTGACCGGGTATCTTCTGCCAAATCCACGGCTGCTTCTTGGCCGGGTCATAGACAAGGCGCTCGGAAAGCAGGCCAGCAAAGAACCCAGGGCCGTAATCGTCCCGCTTGGGGAAATGGCAGAATTTTGAGCCGGGCTTTTTCACCTTGAGATCGTCCATGATGATCTGCTTTCCGGAGTCGACGCCCAGCTGGTACTGCCAGCAGGTACCGATAGCCACTTTGTTCACCACGACCTTCATCTTCTTCGGCGGGGCGGTGTAGGACTTGTCCGGTCCTGACATACCCTTGATGCAGAACACCTTGCGGGAAATACGCGCCCGACACTGGAGGCGGA
Organism: Agathobaculum desmolans ATCC 43058; assembly: GCF_000701665.1. Classification (GTDB taxonomy): domain Bacteria; phylum Bacillota; class Clostridia; order Oscillospirales; family Butyricicoccaceae; genus Agathobaculum; species Agathobaculum desmolans. Next base: position 19,192 of record NZ_JNJN01000030.1, read on the forward strand.
CGTCCTGCGTGAAGTGGCCGCCCTCATCCACGAAGGACATGGAGCATCGCAGACCCAGACCATCTTCAAATCGGAACACCCGGTTGAAGACCACCTCGTCAAGCTTGGTCCATGTGTTTGTATCATCTGGCCGTCCCATAATGATTCCCTTTTCAATCCCCCACGTCTCCCCGAAATGCCCGTGCCCCACGACCTCATACTCCATGCGGTCATCCTGCGTATCCACTCCCGCAGTTAGGACGAGCACGCCATCTGGTAGCTCAGCCCCATATTCTTCACGGCGAGCCATCAAGCTGTCTTCGTCCTCCAAATCGCCTCGGTCCTCCCATAATAAACCGAAACATGTATTATAGACTACTTGCAGTTTACGGGTATTTCCGATAGCATTTAGATATTTTAGAATAATGGAATTCCAACTCGCCCACTGACTAACAAAGGCATTCAGCCAAAATGAACGGACACCTTGCAAATGAGCATCCGGATTATCAGCCTCCCAGCGGGCGGGCTGTCGTTTCATAGTTATTTCATCAGAAATGCATCCACAACCAGGACAGATATACCAAACACTTGTGATTTTGTAGGTCTTTCGGCCTGCCACTATTTTTTGCTCATACTCATATCGAATGTCCTCAAAGTTAATTTCATGGTACTCACCACAGTGAGGGCATTTACTTTTCCACCGCTCCATCGTTCCCTCGGCATAGGAGGCCTCGATTGCGCTGGCGTTCTTGATAGTGGGAGTACTAACTTCCACTGCCTTGGCATTGTAAAAAGTCGTTTGTCTGGCCATCGCCAAATCCCAAGGATCGCCCTCATTTCCAGCCGAAGTTGCCCATCGGTCGCGTTCATCACCCAACACATATCGAATCGGCTTTGATGCAAGGGCGTGTGCTTCTGTCGAACCACATAGCGTTAGGATACCGCCGGGATAAGTCTTTTGCAAAATGGTATTACTGCTATCACGACTTTTCGGATCAGCAACCTTCTTTTTCAGCGTGGGACAATCTCTAATCATTGGCGCAATTCGCAGCTTAGAGTACTCCTTTGCGTCAATGGTTGTAGGGTGTACAAAAAGAATACTGCCAGGATCTTCGTCTATGATATATCCAATCGTATTGTTCAGAAATTCTGATTTGCCAACTTGAGATGCTGCCACCATAACAATCCGTCGCACTGTCGGGTCTGTAAATGAATCCATAGGTTCACGGAGATACGGTGTACGCTCCGTGCGCCACGGTCCCGGTTCGGCGCTGGCTTCAGATGATAGACGCCGATTTTTTTCTGCCCATTCTGTTACTGTCAGATCATCCGGTGGACGCAACCCAGATAAAGCTTTGGAAATTACCGTGTTCAGCCTTGCAGCGTTTTTCTTAGTCGTCATCTATATCACGTCCGCTTGTTTCCCAATCTTTCCGCTCGCGGACGCGTTCCTCATATTTTTGAGGGTCATATCGGTAATTTGACAGCTCACGCATGATTTTATGAACTTCCTTGCGAATTAGTTCGGCAACTTCAGCGGGCGTTTTCACTCTCACAACATCAACAGCCAGCCGTCCAGGCAGTGCAATCAATGCGCCGCGTATGGAAAAGATCATATCAGATGTTATTGCTTCCACATCATCACTACTATGCATTTTCCCCTGCAATTCCTGCAACTCAAGTTGTGCAATTTTGGCTTTGGTGGAGCGCAAGGATGCGTCAGCTGTTCTTCGCACCTTGTCAACCTTCAAATCTTCCTCGCTCACATCATCCTTGGAAAGAAAATTGATATATCTCTGAACAGCGTCACACAAAGGAAATCGACCGCGTTGTGCGGCTATGATGGTTCCATCTTGCGCCATCTGCTGAACTCGTCGGGCGGACAGTCCCAGTATCATTGCGAGCTCGGTTGTACTTACCGTGGTTTCATCGGTAATTCTTTCCGATTTTTCAGCCATATATCAAACTCCTTTCCTGTGAAATCGTAACGAAATGCCAATATTTTTTGTTTGCTAACTGAATGAATGTCGGGGTCGTTGAGCCCGCAACCCATTGGCAGGGGGCGTCACAGTACCTTGCCCTGCCGGTTCGGTGTCGCCTCTGAATGGTCTCTTCTGGCACTTGCAACGCCTCTCTGCGTCTTGGCATGGTAACACCCAGGGCAGAACACGCTTCGCGCTCTCACACGCTCTACGAGTCTGTCCTGGGCTATGCCGTGCGTATGGGGTGGAGGGGTACCTTAGTACTTGGTCAGCAGCTCCGCATTACTGTACCCGTGGACGCCCTTGGTCATCATGGCAAGGAAATCGTCACGCGAGAACTCAGACAGGCGGAATACCTCTTCAGGCCGCATACCCAGCTGCCTGCTGATTTCCTGCACGCTCTTTCCATCGTCCAGCAGGCGCTTTACGATGGCCTTCATAGGCTCCAGCAGATGTGTGCCACGGGCGCGGTTGTGGGTGACGGTGCCGTAGATGTCTTCCGACGCGTCCTCATGTCGCACGATCACCACAGGGACTTTGCCGCCGAGCTGCGTCCGTAACGGTTCCGCCCCGGCCACAGTCCACCGATGGAAGCCATCAATGATGGTGTAATCAGGCCGTACCACGATTGGCAGCGTCCAGCCGTTGGTTTCGATGGAGCGGGTCAGCAGCTCCAGGTTTTCCCGGCTGACCTTGTTGGGGTTGTAATCGTTCGGCCGGAGCTTATCGCGGTCCACCCATTGCAGGGAAGAGAGGGGTGCGAACAGGTCCACATCAGCCATTTGCCTCACCTCCTTTGCGGAAGTTCTTGGCATAGGCTGCGTAGGCACAGGAGATATCCTGATAGATGGCCCGGAGCGTCCTCAGCTTGGGGTCGCCGGCCACCAGCCCCTCGTACATCTTCCGGTAATCGCGGGGCCGAGCCATTCCGTCCATGCGGATAAAGAGCTTGCGGTATTGCTTTGCGACATCCTTTTTGTGCGGCGTGTTGAAGAAGTCGCCCGGGTGGATCAGCAGCATATCTTTCAGGAGGGCGCGGTAATCCTTCTTGTCCTCGCCCTCCAGTTCCCGCCGCTTCTTGGTGGTGCGGTGGAACATCTCGCTGTCCCAGTACATCACGGCCAGGTATGCGTTCGGCTCGCGCCGAAGAACACGCTCCATCAAATTCGGATCGTACTCACCGAGATGCACCAGGACGGGAACGGTATCGACAGAGAAGAATTGCGAAACCCGCAGCTGGTTCCGATTGACCCCGACCTGGTACATCTGCAGGTAAACTTCCGGCACCTCCATCCGCTGATCCCGGAGGTAGAGCCACACATCAGTGGTCCTCCAGTCGTAGATCGGATAGATGGTGTTGGTGCCAGTGATTCCCTTTGCTCCCATGTTCAGAGCAGCCATGTACTGAAGGCGCTGGATAGACTCGGCCGCCCGGACGCCGGTGATCATAATACCGTCGCCGGTTACCCGTGGGAGAAAGGACTGATAGTTGTCCACCCGCGGCCGGAGCTGTGGGTGGTTGCGAATAGCGAAGGGAGGGGGCTGGCGTACCCAGACATCCCGCTTGCGCCGGTCCCAGCAAACGAAGGTTTCGTCGCTGGATAGCTCATTGAGACAGCTGAAATGCTTGACCTCGATGCACCACCATTGGAACTTGGCGCCGGCCAGTAAAAACCGCTTGCGCCACATCTTAGTCGTGGCTTCAATGCAATCGAAGATTGCCTCCTCGTCGATGAAAAGGACGGTCAAAAGGGAGGCGTCGATCTCGCCGGCCTGGATCAGCTTATAGACCAGATCCGCCAGAACGATGCTGTCCTTCCCGCCGGAGAAAGAAAGGTATACGGGAACACCGTTGGAAAACACATTCTTGATGCGCTGCCGGGCGGCGGTCACAACGTCCATGTCGGACGGTACTCGTTTCACAGCCATATCCGTTCACCACACTTCGGGCAAAGAACGAACCGCTGTGTCTGCTCGGCCTGCGCCGGAGCGCCCCCGGAGCTTTCCTGCGGGATATACTGCTCTGCCTTTTGGGCCGAAGCTTCCTCACGGGCTTCATACCGTTCCCCGGTCTCCCGGATCTCCTCAACCTTGTCCTGATCGATGGTGCCATACTCGCGCAGAGCTTCTCCGGCCTCGTCGGCCTCCATGACCATAGCGCGGAGAAGGTCTTCGTCATAGCCAGGGATATCGAGGTCGTCCTTCAGCTCCATGACGAATTCATCCAGCGCGGCCAGATCATCAACGCCAAGGTCAAAGACCCGATTGTCCGCGAGCATGAGCTTTTTCTTCTGTGCTTCGGTCAACCCGGAAACGACATAGCAGTCAGCTTCGGTGTGTCCCATGGAGAGCAGAGTTTCATAGAGGCCGTTGCCGGCCAGGATCACGCCCGCCTCGTCGACCACGATGGGCCGGATCTGTCCGAACATCTCGACAGAGCGGCGGAATTCCTTCAGCTGCTTGTCGGTATGCATTCGGACATTCCGCTCCGGACGCCGGAGGTCGGAAAGAGGTTTCTTTGTTACCTTCATGCCCGCACCTCCTCAAGAAAGGCCCGGGCGCTTTCCAGCTTTTCAGCTGCGCCGGCAACGATGGCCGGGTCGATCTCGTAGACTTCCCGCCAGCCATTCTCAACGCTTCCCGTCCATTGGCGAGCCGGCCACGGGTGCGTTCCACACAGGTAGCCATTCTTCCAACCATAGATAGGCGGGAGCGGGAGCTTGTGATAATGGATGTAGGCAAGGATGTGCTCATGGCTCCAGGCCGCGAGCGGGCTATACCGGGTGACGCCCTTTCCATCCGTGTAGATATTGGATTTGCGGCCGACATAATTGCCGTCCGCGCGGCGCCGGCCGAGGATTATGGTATCAAGAGAATGCGCTTTGAAATATTGTGCCTGTGCCCGGTGCTGGACGATAGAGAACCATCGTCCGGCCTTCTCCGAAGACTGAGGGAACAGCATATCGGTGTGCTTGGCCAGCCAATCTATCCCTTGGTGCGTATTGATGACCTCGCACCCGGCAGGCTTATTCCCCTCGACCCATGCCATGAAGGCCGGATACTCCAAGTCGCACACACCGATCATACAGTCGGTGACACCCGCTGCCTCACAGAGTTTGCCAAGGACAATGCTGTCCTTACCAGCGCTCCAGGCGTAAGCTGCGCGTCTCCCGGCCACAGTGGCTTCGATTTCCTTGACCGTTTCAGCAGCCAGCTCATCAATCTCAGCCTGAGAGATCGCACTCTCTATAGAGGCAGCAGCTTCCAGCCAAGCGGCGTTGCTGACGCTTTGCTTTCTTCCGAGACTCATGCTTGCTGCACCCCCTTCCGAGGGGCAGTTACCATACAGACGATGCCGGAGAGAAGAACGGCACTCAGGCAGCCAACCGTTTTCAATGCGGAGTTGCCTGCAAAGGTCCCAGCGACGAATACAGGCATTCCAACAAAGAGTGATGCCAGCACGCCGCCGGTGACGCCGGCCGCGGTCAGGTGCTTGCCTTTCAGTGTGAGCACGGTGGGGAGCATCGTTGTCGCCCGGAGTGTTCCGTAGATCAGGAACAGATCTGTCACAGCCAGATCGGGGATGTTTGCGATGCCGACCGCGAGCACCAGAAGGGCGAGCATGGATCCTTTGGCCGTTTTCATGCCGGCGCCGAAGTCGCTGGTGAGCGAAGCAACAGCGCACAGGTTGCTGTCAGCTGTCGAAAGCAGACCGGAGATCACCATGAACAGAAACGGGAGCATGGTCCACGCAGGGAAGAGGTTGGTCACCAGCTCGAAGTTCACAAGCCCAGTGTCCTGCGCCACATATCCTGACCCAGCAGCAATGAAACCAAGGACGCCCATGGACAGCGGGACAATCGCAAAGAGAGCTGCGCCCAATTTGAACGCCGCCCCGACCTTATCCTTCCGGATGGAAAATGCCCTCTGCCAGAAGCATTGGTCGCCAAAGGGAGCGGCAAACAGACCAATAGCTGTTGGAAGCCCGAATGCGAAGAACACCTCCAGACCCTTCCTGTCGAACAGGCGGGTGTATTCGCCGGAGGCGCCGGCCAATCCATGCACGAGGTCAGAAACGCCGGTATCCCCAGAGAGCGCCCAAGGGACAAAGAGCAGGCAGCACCCGAGCATGAGCACCATCTGGAGGGCGTCGGTCAGCACAGATGCCTTGATGCCGGAATACTGCGAGTAGGAATATGCGATGATGGCCAAAACCACGGTCAACACCCAGAACGGCAAGCCCGTCACGGCCGCGAGGATCTTTGCGCCGGCGAGCAGCTGCACTCCGGTCGAAAGAACGGCCAGGGCCGACAGTTCAAACAGGTATACACCATGGACAGAGCGGGAGTGGTACTTATCAGCCATATACCCGGAGAGCGTGATGCCTTGCGGCATTTGCTCGCGGATCTTACGGCCAAAGGGGATGAACAGGAGCAGGCAAAGAATGTTCGGCACCAAGAACCAGAACAGACCCGGGGTGCCGTTGACATAGGCTTTTTCTGCCGAGGTAAATAGTGCGGGAGCCCAGATCCATGTGGCCGCAATGCTCATGGCACTTTGGATCAGGCCGAGCTTCCGATCGGCAACATGGAAGCTCTCGGTATTTTGTGAGCGGCGCGAGAGGAGGATGGTCACCAGGACCATCAGAACCGCATAGGCCGCAAGTACGATGATGCCGTACATTGTAAAATTCCTCCTTTGTTTGGTGCGACCGCTGCGAGCTGCTGGCGAACACCTCACACGGTGCAGACCTCCGCGCAAAGGAGAAACGCGGGGCCAAAGCCCTCCTTTCCAAAATAGTGACGGTCACCCCGAAGGATGACCGTCTGGCTATGTAAGATTTTACGAGTATAGCGTAACACTTCGGATGCCGAAACATCAAGCATCACCGCGCATCACGTCGTTGCAAGTTTCAAGATATCGATAACATATGCTCTTGACACCCGCTTCTGTGTTACGCCCTCCAACGACAGTTGCAACCTCTCCCCATGTCAAGCATCGAAGAAACCGCAACCTGAAAACAGTTCTTATCTGCACATTTTCAATAGTCTCAATAAACGCTGCAACTTTGTCTCTCTCCCGCTCGGATTCTTCTCTGAGACATCGAATGCGTTCCTTTAAATCTGCAATTTCCACTGCAAGATCACCGACTTTATCCCTAATCCCTTGTGTATGCGGCATCCCTGTAAGATTCTGTGCTCCGGGTTGCGCTGCGGATTGGAGAGACTGTAAGGTTTCTTCGGCCTGCTCCAGCCTCTCTTGCAGTTTGTAATATTGAGATAATTCTTGCAGCGTCAACGGACTCACCTCTTAGTTTATTTTCGAGTTTCCTTCTTACGCGGCTCCGGATTAGGTATGTACTGCGCTTGCCGCTCCCGGGCAAAATGAAAAGTTCCGCGAGCGTCCCTCTCCGGAGTTTGCACAGCCTCGCAATACGAATATAATTCTTCCCCAAAGAGTGGTGTGAATGTATATCGGTAAGCATCAAACCGTTCTTGCGGATGCCTAAATACCAGTTCACGCTTCATTCGACTCCACCTGCATAGCAGAATCATACTGCGGAACAGACGCAAATTCGATAGCTGCCTCTGCCCAAGAGACTGTTTCCCGCAGACGACGAAGTGCCACAGACCGTTCCGGGGAAATAGGGCATATATCAGTAATCATCTGAGCCAGCCTTTTGGCTTCGGTACGAATCCGGTCACAGTTTTCTTTTTCATCGTCAGTCATGGTGTGTTGCGAAAACATCTTGTCAACCAAACTTTTCATTTTTCTTTCCTCCAATTTCGACTTATGTCCCGCATGGCCAGCGCCTTTTCCCGTACCAACTTGTCGATTACCCTTCCGATCTGCCCCGGACAACCGATCATGCAGGACAATTCCTCAAGGTGGTGCAAGGTTTGTGACGTTATCAAAATCGAGACGCGCCGCACATTTCTGCTTTTTCCTTTCCCTCTGCGGTCATGAGATATGCGAATACCATACAGTTTGCGAACACGCTTAACGATTTCATCCGGCACCTCGTGCCGTCCAAATTCATAGCCAGACAACTCGGCTGTACCGATTCTTAATTCCTGTGCCATGTCGTATAATAGCATGTTATTCTGCAGCCGATATGATCGGCACGCACTTCCAAATGATGTTAATTTTTTGCTATATTGCATTGTTATATTCCTTCTTTCATTGAAAACCAAAGGAAATCATCTTATAATAATGGAAAATATATTCTTGTGGGAGATGATAATATGGCAAGGCCAGTCAAAGAAGAATATACTATGCTTCGTGAAGAGATTATGGAGTCCATGAAAAAACAAAATGAATTATCCATCTTTATTTCAACTACTGTCTGTACCTTTATTGGTGTTGTTGTTGCATTGGACCGTCCAAACCCGTTCTTATATCTGATTCCATTTATAATTCTTCTTCCCGCATCTTTTAAAGAATCTAACTACCGACGTAGCATTGCATGTCAAGCATCTTATCTTATCGTCTTTCTGGAAAACAAAGACAGCTTTCTATGGGAAACTCGCTACCAACGTTTTTCGATTAAGCATCGTTCTCATAGCCAGCGTTTGCGAGCGATATTGGAAACCCTTGAATTCCCATTACTTGGATTGTTATGTAGTATTCTTTTCTGGGTGAATAAACCAATCTATTTTTTACTACTCTGCACTTCAAATGAAGATACAGTTACAAATATGCATCTGCTGATGACATTTTTGCTATTCTTTCTCCCACTCTTCTGTATTGCAATCATTGCTTGGAATACATTAGGGTATCACAATTTTCGTAAACAGATTCAAAAAAATATCATCGAATGGCGTCAATATAAAAGACACGAAATGCAGCATAATAGATAACAAGGCTTGTCACGCTTAATCACTCTACAAAAAGCCCATGCGTCCCTGCCTGAAGCGCTTTTTCCTCATCGGACATCTGGTACCCTAATGAAGTTAAAAACTCATACAGTCGATCGAGCTCTTCATTTTCTGTTGCGGAACAGATATAAAGCCGTCTTTCCATATCCCAATTACGGTCATAGTAACCATTATCCCAAGAGTCAAACGAAGCATATGCGCATGCCAGTAATGCATATTCAGGCCTTTCAGCCGCTGCAGTCTCCGCAATGGCTTTGAATGTTGGATAATCTGTATCTTCATCGATATTCAAATTGAGCAATTCTGAAAGCAACTCGGCATCTATCGCATCTCTGCCCCATTCGCCATCGCCAATAAGCGCACTGGCGGCAAATAAGCATATATCCGAAAGATGTGTTTTTGCCTGCCCGAAACCTGCAATAAACCCTTTGCGCAGTTCATAGTGCCTCTGGGTAATCGCTCTGAGTTCACCATAAATTCGATCAGATTTTTCCTTCCGCTCCCTGTGGTGCCGTTCTTCTTCTGTTTCGGTATTCTGTTCAGGGGTCTTGTCCGTGTAAATATCAATTTGGCCCATCCCAACACGGTAATAATAATTTACGGTATCTGCATCTACGGGGCGCTCTACTACGGAATCTTTTTCCCAGTTCCACTTTCTATAATTCCGGATATATTTGTATTTTTCAAAGGACACTTCTGTAATTTCGGTTGCCCAGTCTTTAACATCTGCGATGCGGTCTGCAATAAACTGCTGATCTTTCTCTGTTTCAATGGCCGACATGAGGGCGCTGCGGAAATTATTTGTGCCAATGGCATCCAAAACAGAGTTTTTGAGTTCTGGATCAGTAATCTTATCCAGCTCCATGTAGTCCATGAGATTGGCTCCGCGCTCCACGGATGCCTTGAATTTTTCCTGATCCAATTCGAGCAGCTTCACCCTGCGCCGCACGGTCGTCTGGGAGAAGCCGGACTTCCGGGCAATCTCGTCAATGCTGTCACCCATATCAAGCATCATCTGGAAGCCCTGGGCCTGCTCATAAACTGTCAGGTCAGCTCTCTGAATATTCTCCATGAGCATTGTGCGCACCTGATCGCGGAGAGTCATATCTGAAACGACACAGGGCAGCTCTTTCAGCCCAGCCAGCTTCGAGGCCGCAAGCCGGCGGTGGCCGATGACAACGGTATAGGTGCCGGTCGGTTGGCCGGTGATCTCCCCGATCCGCGGCACGACGGTGAGATTTTGGAGAACACCGTTTTCCTTGATACTGTCGGCCAGCTCGGTCAGGTCGCCGAGCTCCTTCCGGGGATTATCCGGGTGTGCGATCAGCTTTTCGATAGGGAGATAGACCATTTTGCCGCTGTCGGCAATATGGCTGCCATGCTCAGTCTCATCGTCTTTACCTTCCAGCGAAGCCAGAAAGTCGGCTTCCTCACGCTCACGATATGTCCGATTGCGGATATCCTCTTGGTCGTAGATGTAGTAACCGTTCCTCGCGTTTGCGGAGTAATATGGACATTCGAGCTCATTGTGCACGAAGTCACACTTTTTCCGTTCGCACTCGCCCTGCAGCGGGCAGCGGTCGTTCAAACTTTTCTTACCCATGAATTGCTCCTTTCATGTGCCGAGCTTTGCCCCTCGGCGGGGATTGTTGAAATTATCGGGCGAAACTGTTGACGCGGCACCAATGCCGCTGGGCTTGTTTCTTCCGGGCGGTCCGGCAGACGGAACAGAAGCGATTTTCCTTCCGCTCGTAAAATGTCCCACCGCACCGAGCGCAGTATTGGGGCTTTATCCTGCGGAATTCTGTGCAGCTGTCGCAATCGGTGCATCCGGCAGAGCATCCTCCGACATCATCCTCAAAATAAAGTCAACTGACCCGTCTTTGTTTCGGCCAGCGATGATGCCTCAACGGCAGGCGGCTCCGGGGCAGGCTCCTCAGCCTTACCTTTCGGAGCCGCCGCGCGGATCATCAAGTCTGCCGTCGCCCATATCCTCCTCCAGTGCCATTCGCTGCGGAAATACATGGGCGTATACCAGACATTAGAGCCATCATGAGGAATCAGGCCGCGAGCATCAATGCTTGTTGCTGGCCGGGACAAGCTATCGTCAATAACCACATAACCCGGACAGCCCAACAGACTCAATTGTATGTAGCACATGCAGCCAGCAAGAAAATCCACATCCTGTGCCACAAATAGTACCGAAGTTTGATAGTTAATCCCATGCCCGGGGCGGCGACACTCGTTTGCAAAGGCAAGCAGCAACGCACCGGCGCCGCAGGCCGGATCACTGATAGACACCCAACCCTTTTGTGTAATTTTCTGTTCGAGGTCATCACCGTACGTCATAGCGGCCATCAGGCGACATACGTTATACGGCGTGAAAAACTGTCCTTTCCATTCGTTTCCGAGATTCAAAGCCATAAATAGCTCGCCAAGAAAATCTTGATCTGGATTTTTCTCCATTGCATCCGTTACTTCTGCAAGCATCTGTGCAAAGGTCTCCAACTCTTTTGCGGAATATTTGTTCGCTCTGTCCAAATACTGCTTTTCTCGTCTATCATTGTGCGGTCCTTTTATCACATTGGAGATACTAATAGCTGACATGATGATAAAGTCCTGCCAGACTTCCCATCTGGAATATCTCCCGCACAAACTGTCAATAAGTTTGACTACGGACTTTTGATTTTGATCCCAGAGACGAATGGCTTTGCTCATGATTTACCCCTCCGTCTCCGCATTGGCGTCAAGGCTCTGACCATCGTCCGGCTCATCATACGGCAATACCTCACGGATACCGTTTTCACCGATAGGGCCGACAATTTGCAGTTTCTCAAGCGCAGTCATGATGCGGTAAGCCTCCGCCCGACCGATATTCATGCGGCGCTGAAGCAACGACAGCGGAGCCTTATTTTCAGTCCGGACAATCCGCGCAGCTTCTTGAACTTTCGGATCGTCTGCTTCCAGATCAGCTTCATCGGGTTCCTCGGCTTCCCCATCTGTATCTTCCAGCAGGTCAGTCTCCGATAACTCCTGATCGTCTTCCAAATGTTCTTCATCCGGCAATTTCAGATCATCCTTGTCATTGGCATCGTCTTCATCAATCACCGGCATAGTCCGCGCGGTCAGCACTTGTTTTTCCATCAGGTCACGGAAGAAGAATTGCAGCCAAAAGTAATGCATGTTTTTGAACAGGTTCTTGATTTTGGAGAACAATGCATCTCCGATTGTGAATGTCTTGTGCGTCTTGTAGGTCAGCACGCCGTCCTTGATGGTAAATACGATAGCTGCATCGGGGCTGGTAAATCCTTTATCATCGGCTTCCTCAAGCATTGTCATTTGCTCCTCGACACCCGCTATCGGTTTAATCGTCAGCGTGATCGGGTACTGATCCTGACGAAACCGATATACCAAGTTGTTTTCGTCGCAAATCCCTTGCAGTTTCTTTTTGTACGCTTCGTACTTGGAAATCTCGCTCATACTTATGTCCCTTTCTGTCATTCCAGCAGTTGCAATACTCCATTCCACGCAATATGTACGCAGAATTTTTCTAAATCAGTTTCTTTTACATATTTTCGGCCAAAGAAAGTTTTCATATTTAACCACACATCCCACGGTATCCTGTACACATCACCTGATGCGAAACCTGCCACAACGTAGCATCTGGCACCTAATCGCTGATAACGGGACAGGTATTCGCTCTGATCGCGCCCAACACGATCCTGTGTCATACGGTCGGTCGAAGTGAACTTTGCTTCAAAAAGTACAGTCCTCCCGCCTTTGATCGTTCCTTTGTAGTCCGGCTGGGCTTTCTTCTCGAAGAACGCGATGAACTTTCCATTCCCCAAGCTCTTGGTCGGGCGCATCGGTTCTGGGGTCTTTTCGACGATGGCAAAACCTCGATCCGCGTAATATGCGAATGAATCATCCAACCGTTCCTCAAACCGTCTTCCCTGTGCCCTGCTGACCGCGCCCTGTATCTGCCGCTTCGGGTCTTTCGCTGCTTTATTCCTCATGGAAAAGCCCTCCCAGGAAGCCTCCTACAAGCATCATCCCGAGACCTGTCAGCAGAAGCCCCGCTGCTGCGCAAATTGACAAATTGCCCGCGTCCGAAGCTGCTGCCGTTCCAAGCATCAGCAGAAATCCTAACCCGCAGGTGATGCGGGCTAATTTCACTTGTTTCATATTTATCCCTCGTTCCGCGCAATGTCGCGCCTGATGTCGTAATCCTCTGCCTGCTCCAGCGTCTTGATGCTGCGTTGGGACAGTCGGTTCAGTACAGCGTTTATGTACTTCCAGTCAGCCGGTTTCCCAGCCAAAACTGCCTGCTCGAATGCATACATGAGCAAATCAAGCTTGTCCCGTGGGAAGCTAATACGCCATTCCCCTGACTGCTTGTCCTGCTCGCTGTATCGCAGCGCATGAAACACGTTCATCCGGTCGGTATCCGTGGCCTGCCGGCTTGCAAAGCGTCTGAAAATCACATCGGTAAATGCCGAAACCGTCTGCATCGTTTCGTCCGTAACGCCAAAATAGGCGCAGGCGTCCAGCTCCCGGTTTTGCAGATACTCGGAGACAGCGTTTTCTGCCATCGCGCACGCACCATCACCACCAGAAGAAGATATATTACCAGTGTTATTTATATTATTATTATTTATATGCACTGGTTGTGTTACATTTTGTGTAACAGGTTGTGTAACGGGTTGCGTTACATTTTGTGTAACGATATGTGCATCAACGGTTTGTGTAACAGGTTGTGTAACATAATGTGTCGCAAGCGGGATCATCTGATAGACCCCACTCTGACTTCCCTTGCCTTTGCGATATCGAATTCGTCCCGATTGAATTAAGACGTTTCTCATACGGTCTAATTGCGTCCGAGAGAATCCGAGGTAGGATAAAAGAGTTTGGATTGACACCGAAAATTCTGTACGCCATTGCCATTCGCCATCTACACAGATAGCACATTTATTATTCAAATACATCAATGCGTGCCATAGTGCCTGAGCGTCGGCCGGTATGGAATTGAACGGCAGCCAATCGTAAAACGCTTTTATCTCGGCAATATAATTCATTACACATCAATCCTAAAATGGAATATCGTTGTCGTCACACGGCAGCACATCCCCATACCCTGTATTATCTGGCGGGAGATCAAACGCCGGTGCCGTCGGCTGGGGTTGCGAAGCCGCCTGTGGTCTGTATGAACCTTGTTCGCCAACATGCCCGGAATTTGCTTCACGCGCTTTCTTGGTCTCGCCAAAGGATATTTCGCTGCAATGGACCTCAATCGCCGTGCGGTTATTACCATGCTGATCCTGCCACTGACGGGACTGGATTCGACCGATTACAATGGTCATCATGCCTTTCGTGAACCACTGTGCCACAAATTCAGCCTGCTTCCCCCATGCAACACAGTCAATGAAGTCGGTCTGACGTTCGCCGCTCGGGCTCTTACGATCTCGGTCAATCGCAAGAGTGAATGAGCAGACAGCCATGTTGCTCTGGGTATGGCGCAATTCGGGATCGCGGGTCAGGCGTCCCATTAAAATGGCTTTATTAAGCATTCGGGACAACCTCTGTTGGCCGCGGCCCCAGGACCGCTTCGATGGCATCGCTTAAACGGGATCCGGTAAAGGCTTGATATGCGCGAAGAATTACATCCCGCTCGGTTTCAGCCCTTATCAGCTCTTCATAACGGCTGATCGGGATAGTAATGTGGTTATGGTCGATACATACCTCAATCGTGCCAGTTTTCGTTGTCTGCTCCAAAAAGGGTAAGCGTCAAATAGAAATTCAGAAAAGCACAAGGGTGGAGTTTTGCCTCCACCCTTGTGTGCTGTTTCAGGTATGTACTTTTTTACGGCTGTCAGGATAAACGACTTTGGCTTTCTTGTAACCTCTCCAACCTAAGTGCTGGCCGCAGCGGTCACAGTAGGCCACGAACTCGCGTTCCAGCGTTATGCCACATCTGGGGCAGACATAATAGGCATGACCATTCGGGAATACCATCACTTCCTTAACAAGGAGCTCCATGCGGTACTCAGCAAAGCGCATAAGCAGTTGCCATAGAAACGATGGAGAAAAGGATAT